>PWPY01000073.1 GCA_003558575.1 Desulfonatronovibrio sp. | reverse complement strand
ACCAACTCATAGACATAACCATTGGGTTGACCAGTTTCATCCAGGTATTGGGCATACGGGGAATGTTCTGTATAAATAGTCAGGTCCTGGCCGGCAGTTAAGGACGGTACAGTAAGGGATGTCATTAAGATCAAAATACTAATGATCATGGCATTACGCATGACTGACGTCCTCCTTTTATTTCCGGTTGCGACTGTAACCTTTTGTGTCGCCTTCACCTGCATGCTCTTTACTTATCCTTGATAACGATATCTAAGTGGTATGATTAAATCCCCAAAAAATAAGAATATAAAAAACAAGAGCTTGATTGATGTCTGACCGTATATATTTGCTGGATAAATGAATATGTCGCTATGTGCAATAGTTAATCAAATAGAATTGATTGTGTGGGGCGGAACAAAAAGAAGCGCCAAGGTCAAGCCTACGTGCATGTTCAGAAAGAAGTTTAAGCCAACTTGAATGGTCAAGCTTTGTTGTGTCAATCTTTAGAATAATTGACCTGGACTAATGCCTGAGCATAGCCGGAGTCCGGGTTTGCTTTATAATACACGAAATAAGCGGCCGCCCAAGTTCATCCCGGGCGGCCGCATTATTTTTATCCGAACTTACTACATCTTAGTCTAATATCTATCTTATTGCAGGATTTGCCTGGCTTATTTCCCCGTTCCTGAAAATAGTCGCATTTGTGACTGCATATTCCACTCTCCACTGGCTGCAAGGCCTATTGATCTCTGAAAGTTTTGCAGGGCGCCTCTTGATCCCGGTCCCCAAAGGCCATCTATGGCCATATTGTAGAATCCGAGTTCTGCAAGTCTGGTCTGGATGACCCTTGCTTCATCGCGGTTGGATGTACTGAGCATGATCCTGCCAGCAGCCAGGGGGCCTTCTGCAGGGGAGTATGCAGCCTGCTGAACATCTGCCCCTTCTTCCTGAACCTCATAGTTTTTTTCCGATTTGAAGATGCCTACAACAACCTCGTCCTTTCCCTGAGGCAGCACTCCCTCCTCAGGCCTGTAATAAGCCTTGGCGTGGAAAACATCGCGGTCTACTGCGAAGTTCCCCGCAAACAGAGCTACCCGCCATCCGTTGAAATCCAAGTAATAAGGATCTACTATCGACCTTCTTCCATGCAGGGTTTCAGTGACTACAACCTCGAATTCAGCGTCTGGAGTCAGTCTATCCATGCTAAAAATAACCATGGCGTTATCTTCTCTCTGGGTAGCAGGAGCGCTCCTGACACGTTCAAAAAAACTCATTTCTTCTAGCTCCTGTCTTTTCCGGATTTCCTCAGGGGTGGGGGTCATGGTGTGGGACCTGTCCACCACTGACAGGTAGAAACCGGGAAAGTCCTCCACATGGTCCATTATCCATTCCAGTTCGTTTTTATTTATTATAAAGGCCTGGGTATTGAGAAACACTGGGGAAGCGGGTAATGAAAAGGATCTGCTTATGTCAATGCCCTGACGACCAGCCTCATAGTCGGCCTGAAAATAATTGATGGCGGTCCTGTTTAACTCGTCAACAAATAGCAAAGAGCCTCTAAGCCTGCAGAAATGTCTGTCACTGGAAATCTCCTGTGATGAATAATCATATATCAGTACGGATGCCAGAGAAAATCCGCTGAAGTCAAAAAAGGGGTCAGCGAGAATATGGCTTCCCGACGGATTAAAGCTCACGTTGCGCAGGGACAAGGAGTTATGGCGCATTGTTTCCACAATTGCCGCCACAACCAGGCGGACGTCCCCCGGAATTTCGTCTTCACTTTTGATTTCAAACCCGGGATCTTCCAGTTCAAAGGGGGCCACTTCGTACTGGGACCTGGTCTGCTGGATATGCTGTTGCACCTTGCAGCCTGACAACGCCAGAACAAATAATACTAATACGAGGATTCTTGTTTTGGTTATCATCGGTAAACCTGCCTTATTGCTTTATTATGCAAGTCGCCAAGGTCAGAAGTAGTTCTGAACAAGGCTTACTTTAAATATACATGGAATAATACGGCTGCCCAGATTCATCCCGGATGGCCGCATTATTTTGATCCCAACTTGCTGCGCCTAACTCTAATGTCTATCTTATTGCAGGATGTGCCTGACTTCTTTGCGTTGCAGAATGTGCCTGGCTACTTTGCGTTGGAACAGCAGCATTATTTCTTGCGGCATCAAGAGCAAAATCTGTAACTATGTCAACTCCTGGGGGCAAGGCTCCAGTGACCTTTCTTTTAAGCTGGTCTAAACCAATGTTTTCAATTACCTTTGGATCATTGCCGGCCAGATAATCACCAGTAGAGGAGGCCGCGCTTCCAGCCAGGGTTGTCCACGCACCCCACTTGGTTGCAAACTTCCCTGCAGCTAATACTCCACTTGTCGGAGCTACATAGCCCCATGCTACTCCAGCTGTAGCATATGTCACCACTGCCCATCCAGCTACCTTGGCTCCGGTCTGGGTCCACTCCGCAGAAGTTGTAGCCCAGTCCCACCCAACCGCCGCCAGACGTTCTCTCTCAGCCCAATTGTGCTTGAAATCCAGCATCTCCTGGCGAAACTCCCGCAACTCCTGACGAGACATCGGTCTATCAGGTACGACGGGTTCAGTTCTGCCAACATCAACAGTATCCCCGGAAATCCCAGGGTTTGTAAAAGAGGAAGATCCCCAGCTTCCTCTCACAGCTCTTGAAATGTTGTCCTGAGTTCTGGCCACAGACCTTGAAAGCCCGCGATTGATTACAAAAACGTCTGCAAATCTCCCACTCTCCATTGAGGAGTCACTGTCCCCGCCGTTTCCCCCCCCGTTCGCGCCACAGGCCAAGGCAGATGCCGGTGGCAGGGCAAGCAGACAGGCAACAAGCATGATAAAAATCCGGACAGTCAAAGTTTTTTTCATTTTTGCTTCCTCCATGAATTGTCTGAATATTTATTTAATGTCTGGACATGAATTGTGATCGATGATTATAGAATGAAGCGGCCTCAATTCAGTTTTTATGTTCATTTCTGACTTAACAGGAATCAAATCCCAGTTGAGATAAACCCGAACATTTAGGATAGAAAAAAATTGACAGGATACTCCAAGTCAGGGTCACCGAAAAGTAGTGGTACATGAGTGCTGTGAACAGGTAGAGGGGGAGGCAGATAACCTTCACTGGAAGTCACTTTCTTTGCTGACGACTATATGATTAAGCTGAAAAATTACCTGGAACGCAAAACAAAACAGATGTACTTTTCAAGTTAAACTTTGCAAATATTTATCAACAGGTCAACCAAGATTTAAATCCTATACTCAACTGGTTACTGATGGACCGGCATCCAGGCAACCATATTTTTGATCGACCTCTCAGACCAAGATTGTGATCATTGTTTGCAAAGTCTAAGTGCGGTTCAGTATTTTACCATAATCCCATGGCCCTCACTTTCCTGACTACGTGCATGCCCTGAGAGAAAGTTAACGATCCTAAAAGTGCCAAGCTTTCTATTGGTAAAGTTCATAACCCTTATTTCAAAGCATAAAGCGAGTCTGTGTACTGTACCCGATTATTTATGTGCTCATCTGGCTCTTGATTATCATAAGTCAGGCTGTCAACAACTATAAGGACCATGTTCTGAAGACTGATCTTCTGATACGAAACCTTAAACTTCTTGATACTGAAAGTCTCTGCATTTTTCCAAATATAGCATCCGCAACCCTTTTCCCAGACAAGTCCAAACACTCTGCAATTTCTGTATGCCCCTCGGTATCCTGAAAATACCATGTTATGATCATTGAGCACAAATTCATTAAAAAACCTGTTGTCAATCAATACATCGATTTTGTTCTCATAAATATCTTCCAAGGCTGTAACAGACTCCTGAAAACGCCAGAACTGATCATCATAAAAGCGCAGTTTATCTCTCAGTTTATATGCCGGTATCCTGGAATCCACTGGCAGATGGATCTGGGCGCCAAGTTCAAATCTAATTTCAAGCATTAACACCTCTACCTAACAGTGTTTAAAATTAAAGCTCAAAAAACTTAAATGCTCTTGTCTAAAAAAGATTCGCCATCGGATAAATAATGAGATTAATCAAAATATGGAGAACATATCTAAAGGATCTTATGTGAATTACAAGAATAGCTTTCTTCCCATATAGCGGCTTGAGGGTTAAGCTGAAAACTTATCTGGAAAGTAGGGTTTGGGACAAAAATCTATTTCTTACATAATACCTTGCAAATAATTTTCAAAAAATCAATAAGAATATTTATTTATATGCCAATAGTGTTTATAGATACCAAGCAGTAGCCAAAATGATACAAACTTAACATAGAAACTCATAAGCTTTAAAGAGATATCGGTAGCTGGCATCTAAGCTCGTGGGCGTTTCATGGCATTAGGCAGGTAAGAGAAAGGCTTTTGTGTGCAGAGTAACGTGCATTTACATTGCAGAAGTCCAAAGCTGCCAGGATTGTCAAGCTTTATTCCGGCAGTCTTCAAAATAATTGCATACTTTTTACCTCTTTTTTGGTCGCTCAAACCACATTTTGAAGAAGATGATAGAACAGCAAGAGCAAACTGTCCCAGGCTGGAGCCTGGGAACGGGGGAATAAGTTACTCAGGCCCATATAAAGATTATGACTGCAATTGCTGATAGTGCCAGCCATATTAATCTGTTGTAGTCTCTTAAGTGACGCCCGTTGAACCCCTCAAAGGGCGCCACAGCCACAAGGGTATCAAAAACCAACAAGGGTT
>PWPY01000327.1 GCA_003558575.1 Desulfonatronovibrio sp. | reverse complement strand
TTCAGTCATTCTAGGCCAGGGAGAAGGAGTAATCTCCACCAGTTTCTGGTGGTTTCGCTGCAGGGTACAGTCCCGCTCATCAAATGCATAAACATTCCCATGCTTGTCTGCTATGACTTGTATTTCAATATGCTTTATTGTAGTCAGTAATTTTTCAACATAAAGTCTGGGATTTCCAAATGATGCCTGAGCTAAGGCGGAAGCTTTGGCATATGCCCTTTCAAGCTGCTCCTCTCTGAACACTTCATATATGCCCCGGCCACCGCCTCCGCCCTCAGCCTTGAGCATAACAGGAAAACCTATCTCATATGCAAGATCTAAGGCTTCTTCTACTGTTACCGCTCCTTCTGATCCAGGAACAACAGGTACATCTAATTTTTTGGCCAGATTACGCACTGCCACCTTATTTCCGAGTGTTTCCATGGCTTCAGGATCTGGACCGATAAATACAATCCCGGCTTCTTTACATTTGGTGGGAAATGAAAAATCTTCTGAAGCAAAGCCCCAGCCAGGATGAATAGCCATGACATCAAGATTTTTTGCCCTGAAGATTATCTTATCAATATCAAGGTATGCTCTTGAATTACTGCCAAGCAGGAGCAGTTCTTGAGCGCCGGAAGTAAAAGGAGCTGTTTTGTCTACGTTGGTAGCGGTCATCATAGGAGTAGCATGAAAAACTTCTCTTATAGACCTTACAATTCTCCTGGCAGGTATTCCCCTGTTGGCAACAAGAATTCTTTTGCCACGCAATTCAGATACAACTTGTTCAAAAGATTTAACACCCATATTTTTTATATCTCCTTTTAAAATGCCTGACTGTTGAACTGAGCTATCCTTGTGGCGGCAAACAAAACCGCTGTTCTTTCCAGATCAAACTATTTCAAGCTTATTGTCTCTTGAATAAATTTCCTTTCTAATTGTTCCACTGGTAACTTCGATATTCCCGCTGAAAGTTTCAATTATGATTTGACCTTTTTCACCAATGCCAGCAAGTATACCAGTAACTATCTGATCATTAGTTTCAACGACGACCCTTTCACCAATTAGCCACAAATTAGAATTAATTTCATAAATAAAGTCAAATAATGAAAAATTGCACAATATATCATCATACCAAAAACAGGCCTGATAGACAAGTTTAGACCAGAGCTCAAAAGGCTTATAGGAATTCATGTTATGGCAATGCAACGCCCCGGCTTCCACAGAGCTTTCTTGCCTCATTAGAGAATCTGGCGGGCAGGAAGCTATGTTTAGGCCTATGCCTGCTACCTGAATCTTGTTTTTCTCCTCAATGAGAATCCCCCCGACTTTTTTACCATTATACATCAAATCATTAGGCCATTTAATTTTTAATGAAACTCCCATTTTTTGAAATGCCTGCCTGAAACAATAACCAATCATCAGGGAAATCAGTCCATCCAGGGCTGAAGGCGGAACTGCTGGAAGCATCCATGCGGCGTAGATATTGCCCAGAGGCGAATACCATTGCCTGCCCATCCTCCCTCTTCCTTTGCACTGTTCTAAACACAATATACTGTCTCCTGGCAGCATTTCACCAAGTCTGATAAGATCCCATGACTTATCAAGACTAGAAGAGCAGGAATCATAAACTCTAATACGGTAAGATCCAGGATTTATTTTCTGAAAAATCTGCCTACCCTCGCAAGCACCTTTCGCATTATTGATACAAGGCAAATCTTTAAGGAAGTAAATTTGACTATTATGAGTATCCATTAATCCTTCAATTATCCTGGATTTATTTTTGAGAATTCTCAGTTTGTACTAAACCAGCGACATCAATAATAACCAATTCTGAAAATTTTTCCAGACATTTTTTCTTCTCAATTGACTAAAGGTGCTATATTTATTAGAAGCCCTTTAAAATGTAGCAATTATGGAACAAAATTTCCTGGAGGAAGTAATGAAAGCTCTGGTAGTTGAAGACGATGTAACAAGCAGAATGGTTCTGACAAAAATACTTTCTGAATTCTTTGATTGCGATAATGCTGAAAATGGCTTGGAAGGGGTAAAAATGTTTCAAAGTGCCCTTGAAAAAAATAAACCCTATGCTCTGATCTTTATGGATATCATGATGCCGGTT
This sequence comes from Desulfonatronovibrio sp., assembly GCA_003558575.1. Lineage (GTDB taxonomy): Bacteria > Desulfobacterota > Desulfovibrionia > Desulfovibrionales > Desulfonatronovibrionaceae > Desulfonatronovibrio. The sequence continues at coordinate 2,619 of PWPY01000327.1, read as the reverse complement.
ATGGACGGTCAGAGTGCGTTACAGAAAATAAGAGAGGCTGAAAGAGATATGAGTGTTCCTATTGGAAATGAAATTAAAGCCATAATGACAACGGCTCTTTCTGACACAAAAAATGTTACAGAGGCCTTTTTTAAAGGTCATGCTGATGCCTACATATCCAAACCCATTTCCAGAGACAAGGTTGTTGAGTCCTTAAAGGAAGTTGGCCTTTTGGAAAGTTAGAAATATAAACCGTTTTTTTACAATTAAACTTTATAAATCATAGATAGTAACCATCACGCTAATACCTATAGATAAGGGCTGAACAGCCAGCATATCGAATCCCGCAACCTTACAGGAACCGATCTGGAATCAACGTCAGCAAGGGTTATACGCTTGGATTTACTGACTCTATCCTCAAAATGTTCAATCAACTCCCTGGCTAAATCCTTAGAATAAATCTCCGCCACCATTTCAAAATTAAGCCTTAAGCTCCTGGGGTCCATATTAGCGGAACCTATTATGGAATAGGCTTCATCAATTACAAACAGTTTGGAATGAGAAAAGGGAGGAGGCTGATAGTATACATTAACTCTATACTGCAGAATCTCCCACAGCATGTTCTGAGTAGCCCAGTGAACATAAGGCAAATTATTTTTTGCCGGCAGGACAATATTTACCTCAACCCCTTTGAGAGCAGCCACCTGGATCGCTCCCACCAGTTCATGTGAAGGCAGGAAGTAGGGAGTCATAATAAATATCTTCTTTCTGGCCTGGGAAACCATTCCGGTGAAAAGCATCCGTAACTTGTCAATATCCTGATTAGGACCAACAGTAATTATCCGACATGCATCAGACCCTGTCGTATCAAAAGAATTGCGGTTTTCAATAGTTGGCAGATGAATTCCTTTGCAAAAAGACCAGTCCTCCATAAACACATCTTTCATCTGAGAAACTACCGGACCTGCAAGTTTGAACTGAATGTCCCTGGCTCCAGTTCCTTTAAGCTCATCCACAATATGGCGGTCTCCAATGTTCATTCCACCGGTATAGGCTATCTTGTCATCAACAATGAGCATTTTTCTGTGGTTGCGCAGGTTTATAAAGGGAGATAAGGGAATCAGCCTTGGCGGCAGAAAGCGGGTAAAAGGCACTTTTGCCCTTTTGAGATACCTTCCAGCCTTGGGCCAGGAGTAATATTCGCCTATTCCATCAAGCATTACCCGGACATCTATCCCTCTTTTCCTGGCTGCCCCCAAAGCTTGAATAAATCTATGACCAGTCTTATTGGTCTCAAAAATAAAAGTTGCCAGATAAATATTTTTTCGGGCCTTATTGATTGATTCGAGCATATCCGGATAGGCTTCATTGCCGTTAAAAAGAACCTGAACCTTGTTTCCACCGAGAAGCGGCCTGTTGCTGATGGCCTGCGAAAGGTTATCCATGGCACTCTGACCATGATCAGGGCTGAACAGATAATTGTCTGGAGTATATTTTTCAAGATATGTACTGGACCTGCCAGACTTTAAAATAAGCGCTTCTCCTTTTAATTTTCTTGCCCTGGTTCTGATCCTATTGATGCCAAGCAAGAAATACAGTACAGGTCCAACGGTTGGGATTAACAGGCAGGTGACTATCCAGCCCCAGGCAGTCCTAGGATCTCTTTTATACATGAGAGCGTGTCCAGCTGCCAGGAAGTTCAGCAACAAAATTAGAAAAATAACAATCCAACCAGTCAAAACAATATCCTTTAATATCTTTGTATGTTGCGATTCTACAGTCCGCTGAAAAATACCAGATGGTTTTGTCTAATGCAAACCATGTAAAAATTTGTTTAAATTTGCCAAAGGGGTTTAAACGTGTCCATAATTGAAGCCATTATTTTTGGAATTGTCCAGGGAATAACTGAATTTCTTCCAATATCCAGTACTGCCCATATAGTTATAACAGAGCTGCTTATGGGCTATCATTTTCCAGGACTTGCCTTTGAAATTTTTCTGCATCTGGCATCTGTCCTGGCAGTATGCCTGTATTTTAGAAAGGATTTACTCAGGGTTATTTGTGGATTTGCAGCCTACCCTTTTAGCAGAACAGAAAACAATAAAGTCCAGTTCTATTTTGGATGTTATATACTTTTGGCAACGTTCATAACTGGATTATTGGGACTCCTTTTCAAAGACTTCATCGGGGAATCCATGAAAACCCCGGCAGTTATATCATCAGCCCTTATAGTTACTGGAACTTTTCTCATTATTATCGAACGAATGCGTACTTATGGAGACAGGACACCAGATAAGATGAATATTATGGATGCTTTTATAGTAGGCCTTGGTCAAAGCCTTGCTATCTTACCCGGTATATCCAGGTCAGGATCCACACTGGTTACTGCTTTATGGAGAGGTTTATCCAGGGATACTGCGGTCAGATATTCATTCCTTCTTGCTATCCCTGTAATACTTGGTTCTTCAGTATTGATGTTTGGAGATGTAAGCAGAGGGATGTGGTCTGAAATCGGCACACAGGCTTTGGTGATATCTTTTATTTTTACATTTATTTTTTCCTGGATCGGAATCGTATGGCTTATTGAATTTCTCAAGAAGAGCAGGCTTATTTACTTTGCGATGTACTGTTTTGTTGTAG
>PWPY01000269.1 GCA_003558575.1 Desulfonatronovibrio sp. | reverse complement strand
TAAAAAAATAGTAACTGTTCAGCAAGATTGAATAAGAAGACCTGGACCCCGGATCAAGTCCGGGGTGACGGTTAAAGCAGATAGTGGCCCTTTTCCGTCATTCCGGCGAAAGCCGGAATCCAGGGTATTTTAATAGTATTATACCAATGTGGTGAACAGTTACAAAAAATAAAAAATTATCTCTTTATTTTTTGAGTTACCCAGTCTTTGACCAGCATGAGATGTTCTCTTGCGATGTCCGGCCTGGGCAGGATAGTCAGGGATAAAGTTCCGGGAAAGCATCTGATTTGTTTAAGTTCTATGGACTGAACTACCTTTCGGATACTCGGGTCAATATCCTTAAGATCTATTTTTACAAGATCATCCTGCATATCAATGTTAACATACTTGAGAACTTTTTCTCCCCTGAATATAGCCATAATCATTTTGATCATGGTAAGCTTGACCAGATTGAAGTAACCGCCTTTTTCCATCTTAAGATCATAGTCCAGCATTTTCATGAAAATGGCCTGTTCTTCTTTTGTCCAGATGATTTTTTCAGGGCGCAGCTCCACAGTAAAAGCAGCGTCCTTGACATGCTTTTCCAGGATCCCTGTAACAATAATCTTGTCCTCTTTTACCTTAAGACGGACATTGGAGAGTCCTTTTTCTTTAAGCTTGCTGGAAAACTTTTCATCCGTCTGGATAAGCTTGTTAATGGCGTTTTCTGAAACATCAATCGTCCTTTCCTTGAACACAATATCTGACATCTTATCTTTGGCCTGGATAATTTTGCTTTCAAGGGTTGACCAGAATTTATTCATAAAAAGAATTCTCCGCGGTTTGAGGCTATATGCATATAAAACTTTGCAGCAGTTTATAATTTATATGAGATAAGATGTTCTTTATTAAAACTCAAGGAGTTTGACGAGTGCTGCATATTAGCAAGTTGAGATTTTCCTCGTTTTTTGTCCAACCAATAGGGGAAGCCTCACACACCACTGATATAATCAGGATCATTAAGAATTGTGTTGAGGTCATACCTCCATCTGTTGTTAATACTGGCTGGTCCAAATTTGGCAGGAGCTCTGAATGAACCTGTCTCCTCCTGCAGGGTGCCGTAGTTGTAGATGGTCAGCAGGGTACAGTTTTCTTCACCCACTTGAAAATTAATTCATAGGATCAAATTTGTGGTGGAAAAGTATTTACATGGGGAACATCAGTGCAATCAAATTGAGATGTGAATGGTGGGCAATGCAGGATTTGAACCTGCGGCCTCCAGCTCCGGAGGCTGGCGCTCTATCCAACTGAGCTAATTGCCCTTTAAAGTGTATCTTAGTCTGAAGCTTGATAAGCCGGGATCATCAGACAAAATGCCTAAAGGTATCTCAAACTATTTGCCTATGGTGGGTTCAGCCCCGAAATTTTTTACGTAATGTCTGATATGCAGTTCTTTAAGAATGACTTCTTCGTATTTGATTACTTTGCTGTTAAATTTTTGTTCGTCTTCAATATATACTTCGAGAAACTGGCTTTCTTCCCAAAAATCAAGGAGTTCTTCATCTTCAAGGGTCTTAACCTGTTCCTCAATGGGATAATTGTCTGGATGGCGCAAATAATAAGCCATTATGTATTGTTTCCTCCAAGGTATTGTTTGTCTGAATCTTCGCAACTTTTCGCCATACTGTCATGGCAGGCTTAACGGCCAGTTGAATAAGGATTTTTTCAACACGCTGTTAAAGGCAAAAAAATTGAACATCTGCGTTTTTCTCGAAAAGAAAAGAACGTAGTCACAACTGTTTTTTTTTGCAACTTTTTTCATACTTGAAAAGTTAAGCAAAAGGATTTAGATATTATCTGAAAATAAACATTCTTGATGATATAATTGTTAAAAAAATATTGTAAACAGTTACTTCAGTGCTTTAATAAACATCGAGTCAGAAAAGATAGAGTCTGTCAGACTGATAAATTTGTATGGATATGCAACCATAGGAGAGCTTTAATGGAAGGTGAAGTCAGAAAAAAGGATACGGAACTGCTGCAACTGGTGACATTCAGTATTGGTGGAGAAGAATTTGGAGTAGAGATACTGACTGTTCAGGAAATAATCAGGATGCTTGAGATAACCAGAGTTCCCAAGGCTCCTGATTTTGTAGAAGGAGTAATTAATCTCAGGGGTAAAGTTATTCCTATTATTGACTTACGAAAACGCTTTGGACTTGAATCCAAATCTCATGATAAAAATACCAGAATCGTTGTCATTGAAATCAATAAGATGATAGTCGGTTTTGTTGTTGACTCAGTTTCTGAAGTATTGCGCATACCCGCAGATACGGTTGAACCGCCTCCACCAGTGGTTGCCGGACTTGATTCTGAATACATAAGCGGTGTAGGCAAACTGGAAGATCGACTGCTTATACTCTTAGATCTGGACAGACTTTTGAGCCGGGAAGAAAAGAGCGTACTTAGTCAGGTTTAGATTATTCTGGGACAGAACAGTTACAGATGATTGCCTGGTATATATTCTTTTGAAATCACTACCTGGTTGTCAGGATGTTCAATATTACCAGGTGCAGAAATAAACCTGCACCTGGTTTTTGTCAGGCCATATTCATGGGTATAGGTACTGCGATCACTTCTCCTTTTGCAGTAAGCTGTTCATCCGAATAAATCTCTACGTTTACTACGATTTTTCTTTTATGAATTTTGACAGGCCTACCAATAATCTTAAGTTCAACTCCAAGTGGGGTAGGTCTTAAAAAGTCAACATGCAAAGAAGCTGTGACGTACCTTTTGAGTTTTGTATCCTCAGAACTCTCCAGGTTTTCCTGGGCTATGGCAGCAGAGGCCGTGCCAATTCCATGGCAATCCACAAGGGACGCTATAAGCCCTCCATACACATATCCAGGAACAGCAATGTGCTTGTCTGAAGGAGTAAACAGTGCCACTGCCTTTTCACCATCCCAGTAACTTTTGATTCTTAGACCTTCCATGTTTTTCTTTCCGCATCCATAACAATGACAGTATTGTTCAGGGTAATTTTCCTGAATATTGAACTTTTTCATAAAAAACCTTTTTGAAAAATTTACTGATATTTATTAAGATGAAGACTTATTCTTGACCACCAAATAACACCAGGTAGATTATAAAGCCAGCTGTGCCAGTTGTTTGCTGATCTGTACCAGGGTAACTTTACAACATAAAAAAAATAGGATTTAGCTCCGGGTAAAATCTGGCAAACATTCATTCAAACTTTACGAAATTTACTATATTTTATCAACACTCAAAAAAATATGGAGAAAATAGTGAACAATGCCCAAACTGCTCTATTGCTTATAGATCTGCAAAAAGAGTCTAAATATGATCTGATTAACCTTGAAAATGTAATTTCAAACTGCAGGAAGCTTATATCCCATGCCAGAGAAATTAATATTCCGATTATATATACTCGGCAGATAAACCGGCATGACTGCATCGGTCTATCATATCGGGAACTTCTTGATACTCAGGGGGAGCCGGTTTTTTATAATTCATCCACCGAAAATATTGAGATAATTGATGAGATAAAACCTCATGCAAACGATATAATTATAGATAAGTACCGATGGAGTGCTTTTTTTGAGACAAGCTTAGACCTCATGTTAAAAAGTCTCGAGATTAAAAATCTGATAATTGGTGGTTTGGTTACTGATGGATGTCTCATGACCACTGTTTTTGATGCTTACTTTCGTGATTATCAGATCAATCTGGTAAGAGATATCTGCTCAACCAGCAACGCTGGGGCACACATGTCCTCAATCCTCATTATGTGTAACTGGATATATGGAATAGAGGTTCTGGATACTATGGAGATGATTAACAAGATGAAAGGTAAAAATTATAAATCCTGGAAGTGGAGCAGGGCAGATGAACTCAAGTTCAATGAAAATAATTTAAAGGATGTATTCGCAAAACTTTGCCCATAAGGATAAAATACTATCAAAACCCAAATCTTTGTCTGAGTCGATCTTCTATAAACTCTTATCATTACCTAACATACTATATTAATTATGATTGCAATGCTTTTTAAATTGATTGGGGGGATAGGGCTGTTTGTCCTTGGAATGATTCTGCTGACTGACGGGCTGAAGTCATTTGCCGGACAAGCCCTGAAAAAAGCCTTGATGCGTTTTACTGGCACACCTCTTAAGGCTTTTGGCTCTGGAAGCCTGGTAACCATGATGGTTCAATCATCTAGTGCCACAACGGTCACAGTTATAGGCTTTGTAAGCGCAGGGCTTCTGGCTTTTCCCCAGGCAGTAGGCGTAGTGCTTGGGGCCAGTTTTGGTACCACAGGAACCGGCTGGATAGTGTCTGTTCTGGGACTGAAGGTAAGCGTTGGCTTTTACGCGCTACCTCTGGTGGGGCTTGGAGCGTTTTTGAAATTATTAGCCAAAGGACGCTGGAAGTCTTTTGGGATGGCCTTAGCCGGGTTTGCCCTGATTTTTGTGGGCATTGAGGCACTGCAGGAAGGTATGGGTGTAATATCCCAGCAGTTTAATCTGGCTCAGCTGCCAAGTATTGGAGTTCTTGGGCACTTACTGGCCATGTCCATCGGGATAATCATGACCGTGGTTATGCAGTCTTCCAGTGCTGCTGTAGCCACAACTCTCACTGCGCTGCATACTGGAGCTGTTAATTTTGATCAGGCAGCTTCTCTGGTAATAGGAGCTGCTGTGGGAACCACCATAACCGGAGCTCTGGCCGC
>PWPY01000171.1 GCA_003558575.1 Desulfonatronovibrio sp. | reverse complement strand
CTGAAAAAAATCCTACCAATATCCTATTAATGGATGATGAAGTATATATAATTGAAACAGTTTCTCAAATACTTGAAACTAACGGCTTTATTGTTACAACTTGTAGGGATGGAGAAGAAGCAATAAATCTTTATGAAAAAGCTTTGAATGATGACCTGGAATATGACCTGCTAATTCTTAATCTCACTATTCCGAATAATTTCGGAGCTGTTGAGACATTAAAACTTCTGAAAGAGAAGTTTCCTACCCGTCATATAAAAGCCATTGTATCCAGTGGGTATGCTAATGATCCCATCATGTCCCACTACAGGGAACATGGCTTTTCAGAAAGGATTGTCAAACCTTACCGCATTGAAGACTTGGACAGTCTCATCCAGAAATGTCTGAGAAAAAACAAAAATAAATATTAAGGAGAAACAGTATGAATGAGATTAAAATTGAAGGTATGTCCTGCCAGCATTGTGTCAAAGCAGTGGAACAGGCCCTTGGCGAGCTGGACGGCATTTCCAGTGTCAAAGTAAGCCTTGAAGACAAAAATGCTGTCTTTGAAACTGATGGCAGCGCCTCAATGGAACAGATCAAACAAGCCATTGCTGACGCAGGATACAAGGTAGTCAGTTAATTTGTGCATTCCAACGGGCAAAATTTGCAATCTGCAGAAATTGTTACTATATAATATTTGTAACTAACTATTCACAATAATACTCACATTCTACAGAGGTTTGGGAGGTTCGGCAAACTGGGCGTAAACTGTCTGAACGATTTAGAGAGCGTTAATCAAAATCGTTACAGGACTAAATTTACTTCGAAGAGTGTAATATCCGTTTTTGTCCTGAAAAAGGATAGGTAAAGATTTTGATTTACGCTTTCTTATGAGTGAGTTTTTACGACCCTGTTTGCCGAATTTCTTAAACCAGAAAATCATATACCTTTAAAGTGCTGAATAGTTACTACTTTTTTTATTTTAATTTTTTAACCAAAAACATGTGTTGGAGAAAAAGATGCAGGACAAAACCCTTGAAGCCCTCAAGGAAATATCAGAGGTTTTCAAATTTGAACTCTGGCTTCGCTTTTATTTTATTGAACAGCAGGATGATAAACTGCGCATAAACTTAGATCCCCAGGTCCTGGAAAAGATGGGCAATGAATACGATCACCTTGCAGAACTGGCTTCAGCTTTGAATAATATTGATCTGAACCCTGTCGTATGTCAGCAGGCCATTGTGAAGCACATAACTACTCAATTTGACGGGAAGAAATACGAAATGGGCTATGTACCCAAGATTCTGGATCATGCCGCTTTCAAGGCTGAACTGGAACTTTTTAACACCTGGGCACACCTTCACGAAGAGCAGTTGGAAAAGACCATCTTAAGCTTTGATAAATGGAAGGAGCTTTATGATGAGTGGAAACGCTCTGAAAACGCGCAGAAAATGGAAATGTCCCTAAGCATGCAAAACGCACAGCAAAGTACTGGGGCATCTTCTTCCAAAACCAATTAACAGGGTCTTGTGATTGCAGACAGAAGTTTAACAGAGTATCGAAAAAAACCTTGAAACAGGCTGTTATCAGCGTGTTGAAAAAGTCCTTATTCAACCGCCAGTTAACCTTTTTTCTGCTTTAAAATTGCTTCCTGCACAGACTTGACCATTTCTGATGGATCAAGTTCATCTCCGCGCTCATGCAGGGCAAGAATAAGATTTATTTCTCTCTGGATGTGGGGCTGCTTGATATTAAAGTATTTTTTCCAGGCAGCCACTGCATCCGCAGAATTGCCATCCATGGCATGACTCAACCCGGTGTAAAGAACTGAAAAGGGATCACTGGGCCTCATGTTCATTACCCTTTTCCACACTTCCCTGGCAGCCCCTGTATCACTTAGTTTCAGATGACAATAACCAAGTTTTCGAAGAGCCTCCTCATGGGAAGGTTCATTTTCAAGACAGGCTTCAAAGGCTTTAGCTGCCTCTTCATATTTTTTATCTTTGAGCAGTCTGTCTGCCTCAAAAACATCCGGACCAAGACCTGAAGATCCCTCCATATCCTGACCACGAATATGCCCCATAAATCCCTTGAACAAATCCCGGCGGGAAAATTTACTAACTTTTTTCTGATACATATAAAGTACAGCTTCTAATGCCTGTTGGTGGCCATCTTGTAAATCTCATGAGGATCAAGGATCAGCACAACCCGGCCATCGCCCATAATGGTTGCACCTGATATCCCGGGCTGATCTCCCATATATTCACCCAGAGATTTGATCACCACTTCCTGCCTTTCTAAAAGAGTATCCACCACAAGACCAAGCCTGCGGTCTCCAATATGGATTATAACTACAGGGAGGACGTCTCTCTCCTGTGTTCCTGCAGAAAAGTCAAGAAGAGAACCAAGATCTGCCAGTCCAAGGACCTCGCCTCTCAGGGTTACCGCCTTGCGGTTGTTTATCTCACTAAGCTTGGAAGCTTCAATTTTGGTGGTTTCTGATACGGCATCCAGAGGAATGGCATAGGTCTGACCTGCAACCTTGACGATAAGGGCATCAATTATGGCCAGAGTCAGAGGCAGGGTTATAGAGAATCTGGTTCCCTTGCCGAGATTGGAACTGGCAATCACACTGCCTTTGAGATTCTTGATATTATTTTTGACCACATCCATGCCCACGCCACGACCGGAAATATCTGTAACCTTTTCTGCTGTGGAAAATCCTGGAGCAAAAATCAGATCCACAGCCTCCTGATCCTCCATATTCTGGGCTTTTTCCTGGGTAATAATATTCTTCTCCACGGCCTTGGCCTTCATTTTTTCAGGATCTATGCCTCCGCCATCATCCTCAACTTCGATAACTACTGAATTGCCCCTGTGGGCAGCCCTTAGCCAGACTGTTCCAGTGGCATCTTTACCGGCCTTTATTCTTTTTTCTTCAGATTCAATGCCGTGGTCCACAGAATTTCTGATAAGATGGACTAAGGGATCACCGATAAGCTCCACTACGCTCTTATCCAGCTCTGTCTCCTCACCTTCAGTAATCAGTTGAACATTCTTATTGCTCTTACGACTCAAATCCCTGACCAGACGCGGAAATTTTGTAAAAACCGTCTGCACGGGAACCATCCGTACATTCATTATGGTTACCTGAAGATCGTCAGAAATTCTGGCCATGGAATTGGTGGTTTCAGTAAGTTGCTGGGCAATCTCCACCACGTCATGTCCCTCTTCCAGTGACTTGGAAAGCATGGAAAACCTGTTACGGTTGATAATCAACTCACCGATAAGATTCATAAGGTCGTCAAGCCTGGAATGCTCTACCCTGATGGTGGAGGCTATGGCAGACCTGCTCTTGTCTTTTGTCTTGGCCTGTTCTTTGGGGGGTACATTGGAAGAATCTGCTGAAGCAGCAGGACTCTCTTCTGGTTTATCTGTCTCTTGTTCAGGCTCAGTTTCTTTTCCAGAAACATTCTCGGCAGGCTCATCTTTTTTATGTTCAGACTCATCTTTTGCCTGAACCGTGGAGTCATCCTCATTACTTGCTTCGGCAGATGTGATACTCTGGAGCTTTTTCTGGATCATGGATTCCAGAATGCTCATCTCCTGCTTCAGAATGTCTACCATCAAAGTGAAATCCAGGTCTGAATTACGGCCCTGGTCCACAAGGTCAGCTGCCCCGGAAGAATAAGTCTTCAGATCTTCAAAGCCCATGTACCCCGTTGAATTCTGGATGGTGACAAGAGATCTGTACAGACCATCAACAACTTCTTTGTCTCCATTCCCTGACTCGATTTTTTCTAAGGCAAACTTCATATTCTCGAACTGTTGCCCCACTGCCTGCTCAAAAATCTGCAGATCATCAGGATCAACATCATCTGCATCCTGGTCTTTTACCTGAATCTTTTCGGTTTGTTGAACAGATGTCTCATGTTTCGGCAGGGGCTCTTCCCCGTTGACAGATTCATCCTGGCTGGCAGTATTCTTTCCTTTGATGACTTCCTGTACCTGCTTGAGAACACCTGAGATATCCTGTTTTTTTACCTCGGCGGATTCATGATCCACATTATTTAATATAAGCTCCAGGGTATCTGAAATGGTCAGCAGTAGATCTATCAGTTCCTGACTTATTTCCAGTTCATTATTTCTGATCCAATTCAGGATGGTTTCTGCTTCATGAGACAGACTGTTGATCTCAGTAAAACCTATAATCGCACTGTTACCCTTGATATTATGAAAACTGCGAAACAGATTATTAATATTTTCCTTGTCTTCACCCAAATCTTTTTCCAGCTTCAGAAGCATGCCACTCATTTCTGACAGACTTTCCTGAACTTCTTCCACAAAGTCACTTAAATGGTCCTGACTGATAAGTGTCAGGCCGTACGTATCCTTTTCTTCTTTTGGGGGGGGTTCCGGCTTGCTTGCCTGCTTTGCTGACGGGGCAGGGGAACCGCCCCCCTGCAGAAGTTCATCTATGTGACTGATTATATGAGAAGTATCTACGCTTCCCTCGTTACCATGGGCTTCAAGGCTGTCCACCATTTCCCTGAGGGCGTCTGTGGCTTCCAGGATCAGATCCATAATGCTGGAAGTAATCTTCATCCTTCCCCTTCTCAACTCATCAAGAATATTTTCACCTTTATGAGCAAGGGAATTCATTTCTTTAAGGCCCAAAAATCCTGATGCCCCTTTTAGTGAGTGCATGGGCCTGAAAATGTCATCCAGAATAGAGATGTCATCAGGATT
>PWPY01000084.1 GCA_003558575.1 Desulfonatronovibrio sp. | reverse complement strand
ACCAGTCCAGCAGATTAACTATCTTGAGCTACTGGAACAGACTGAAGCCATAATTGATTACGAAGGAATCACTGGTGTTGCCATTTTTGACCAGAACAACAATCTGCTCATAGAAAAGGGAGATCTCCAGGGGATACTGCTTTCCGAAAATATCGGGACCGCTCCCGCAATCCAGGGGAGGATAGATGTTGCGTTTTCCAAGGCCCCGCTTCAGACAGGCTTGAACTATATCCTGATGGCCGGGGTCCTTCTCCTGATAATATTTATCCCTGGATTCGTGCTCATAACCTGGAAGATAAGCCGTTTTTATCTTTTTGATCTCACAAAACTTACAGAATGTATCAGCGAAGGCAGTTGCGAAGAATTGCCTAAATATCCTGGAATTGAAAGAAGTGACGAGGTTGGTCTTCTGGCCAAAGCAATGCGTGAACGAGACCAGGATTTAACAGCCTATCACCAGGAACTGGAAGGCTATAAAAATCACTTGGAGCAGCTTGTAGAGCACAGGACAAAAGAACTTAAGCGTTCAGAAATGCTCAGCCAGACAATTCTCAACAGCATTCCTGACTCCATAGCTCTTGTTGATGCAGAGTCCTTTGCCATTCTCAATGCCAACCTGGCCTTTTTAAAAAATACCCGCAAAAGCATGGAGGAAGTTCTTGGCAGGCCATGCTATGAAATAACTCATGGAACAGAAGCCCCCTGTGCTGGAAGGGAACATACCTGTCCCATCCAGGAATATTTTAACTCAAAGCAGCCATGTGTGGCTGAGCATCTGCACACCAACCCAAAAGGTGAACAATACTACGTAGAAGTCTCGGCATGGCCTGTTTTTGATGAAGACAACAATGTCTCCCAGATGGTCCATGTTGAGAGGGATATCACAGAGAAGAAAAGGGTGGAAGAACTGCGCGACGATGTTGAACGTATTGTCCGCCACGACCTGAAAACTCCCCTGAATGGAGTCATCGGGCTGTCTGAATTTCTCGCTGAAGATGAAACAATTGGGGCAGAACAGAAGGAGCTTGCTCAACTCATCAATGATTCAGGACATAGAATGCTCCACATGATCAACCAGTCCCTTGATCTTTTCAAAATGGAAGAGGGAACTTACAAGCTGAATCCAGACAAATTCAATCTTCTCCAGAATATTGAAACTCTGAAAAAAGAAACGCAAAAAATAAGATCAGCAAAAAACATTGACCTTGAAGTACTCTTAGACAACAAGACAATCAAAGAAGATGAAGAGATTATGGTTTTCTGGGAAGAAAGACATATCCAGTCCATGCTTTCCAATCTTATATCCAATGCCATTGAAGCCTCACCCTTAGACTCTTATGTGAGCCTTAATATCATCCACAGCAATGGAGTCCTGACAATGGACATTCATAACCAGGGGGAAATTCCTGAGGAAATAAGAGATCGCTTCTTTGAAAGGTATGCTACTTCTGGAAAGACTCATGGCACAGGCCTTGGAACCTTCAGCGCCAGACTTGTGGCAAGAGCTCACAACGGGGACATAACCTTTAGTACATCTGCAAAAGATGGCACTCATGTCATAGTAGCCATTCCCCTGAATCCTGACCAGAAATAACAAAAGACCACTATTTTATGTTCCTAATAAAGCCTGCACTTTATGTAACAAAAAAAAGCGCCTGACTTTCAGGCGCTTTTTTCGTGAATGTTTTCTTTGAGTTAAGTTCTTTATCTACCGAATCTTGGACAATTCCATCCAGAAGAACCTTTTGACCTGAAGGAGTTTCTTCCACCCTGACCATACTTACTCATTCCGGCTTTAATCCCAAACTGCTGACTCATCTGAGTTTGATGATTAAGTTTACGCTCAAATATTTCCTGATTAAGAGAAACCAGGTCCTCTTTGGTTTGCTCTATACTTGCTGAATCAGCACCCTGAGTAGATAGAAGGGCATTGAGTTGCGCCTGTTTTGAAATCATTTCCTGTTTTTTGGGGTACATCCAGTCCCTGTATTCCTTAGAAACTGCAACCAGCTCCTGCTGCTGTTCTTCGCTTAGATTGGAGTAAACTGGACAATTTACTCTAAACTGTCCCTGGCTTCCCTGACCACCACCTCTGGCCATCGCTATTGAAACAAGCATCAAAACCGCCATCAACCCCAAACCCAAACCAATAATCCTTGTGGTCTTCATCATAACCTCCTGCTTAAAAAAATTTAATATTTAATCTTGCAATCTATAAAGCAACAAGGATGCCAACAATTAAAACCTTTAAAATCAAGCTTTTATACGAACACATCTTACTCGCGCACAACTTACGTGCAATTTACTGCACATCTGTGCAGTCGATGTTAAGCGCTTTATCCGGGCAAGACTCTGGTAGACATGATTATGTTCTCAAATATTCATTGTTGACTTGGGGCGGTCTTGTTGTATAAAGAAGAGTATTCTGAATTGTATTGACTTTATTTATAAACTCAAAAAATTTTGTATCTGCTCATCATAACAGCTACCTCGGACTATAGAGCATTGAGTGCACAATATGATGAATAGTAACAACCAATAAAAAAATAATGAAAAAAATCCTAATATTATCAATAATTGTCTTTTTTGCCCAGGTAGATGTTTCTTTTGCCTGGGGCCCCATGACCCATACTTATTTTGCCCATGAAGTTCTGAGATCGGCCAGTCTTTTGTCAGCTTCTGTCTATTCCCTTATAACTGCTTATTCCACTAACTTTATTTATGGTTCCCTTGTGGCGGACAACTACTTAGGCAAACCAGGGCACAAAAATCCCCATGACTGGGAAACAGGCTTTTTACTTTTAAGTAACGCCAGACAGCGCACTGACGCTGCTTTTGCTTATGGTTTTCTCGCTCACCTTGCTGCTGACACAGTGGCCCATGGACAAATGGATCTTGGGGCAAAATCAAAGCTTGGACACGCCTGGATTGAGATGGAGTCTGACAGTCTGATGGCCAGAACTTGCTGGAAATCTGTGGCGGGCTTGAATAAAGACAGGTTAAGATCTAATGATCAGCTCGCCAGATCTGTAATTGATTCCAGAGCCTGCAGGTCCAAAAGCTTTCAGCAAATTTATAAAATAAGCATCAAGATGTCTGTCCTCAACTCCAGAAGATGGACCAACTTTTACAAGCAGGACTTTCACGGTTATCATAAGATGTCTGTCGTCAGGGCCATAGATGTAATCAACAAAAAAGACGGGAGCAGATATGTCCGGCATGATCCCAACATAAAAAAAGGGAGAAAGCTTTCCACAAAACTTTTGAACATACTTGCTTAAAAAACATCTTTCCAGATAAGAAAAGGCCGGGAAATCCCGGCCTTTTCTTATTATTAGCCCAAAGGATAAAGATTAACCTGGATGCAGACTGAATAGTTATCCCGGGCTATTTTCGGCTTATCCGTCAGGAATAAAGCTTCTTCATCACCCAGGCCATATTTTTCCCAAGATCTTCCATGGTTTTGATTCCCTCATCATCTCTTTCTACATCTCCAGGGTTAAGCCCCTGTCCAATATTCCAATAACTGGAACCTGGCACTACCATCTGGCTGATAAAATAAAAATGATTGATGGAATTAAAAACGTGAATAGCCCCTGCCCGGCGCACAGCAACCACTGCCGCACCCACTTTCCGGGCAAACATGTCGTTATTTGCCTTAGCCACCAGCCCTGAACGGTCAATCAGGGACTTTATGTTGGTACTCACATTGGCGAAATATGTAGGTGATCCAAGAACAATTCCATCGGCTTCGAGCATTTTCTCAATACACTCATTAAGCATATCCTTATCTACGGAACACCTTTTATTTTTATTTTCAAAGCACTTATAACAGGCTATACAACCTTGAATCTGCTTCCCTCCAAACTGAACCAGCTCAGTATTAATTCCCTCTGTCTCAAGTTCATCAAGAACATGTCTTAACAGACCTGCAGTATTTCCATCTTTACGAGCACTTCCGTTAAACGCTACTACCTTCATAATTTAAACCTCCTCACCTTGAAATAACTTGTTGAGCAGCTTACTTAACAAGTGATGTACTAATTATTATCAGATACACTTATTGGAATTGTCAACCCAGTCAAATCTTGTATCTGTTCATCATATTTTCTGCACTTAGATAATGCCTGTATCCTGTCTGGTTTTCGCAATTGATGCCTGTTTGACCGGTAATGAGCCCGTCATTAAAAATCATGGCCATAAAGGTGGACTCCGGGCTACTGTTGCCTGCCCTTCTTCATGGACAGGGAAATGCGTTTTCTCTGAATATCAACATCCATAACCATGACTTCAACTTTCTGGCCGGCAGCTGCCACCTGGTGAGGGTTTTTGACAAACCCTTCAGACATTTCACTGATGTGCACCAGACCGTCCTGGTGCACTCCCACATCCACAAAGCAGCCAAAATTGGTGACATTGGTAATAATCCCGGGAAGCTGCATTCCTGGCTCAAGGTCCCGGATGTCATGAACGTCTGCAAAGACAAAGGCTGAAAACCCTTCTCTGGGGTCACGGCCAGGCTTTTCAAGCTCCTGCATGATATCCTTCAAAGTGGGAAGTCCTGTATCTTCGTCGATATAGCCATTCAGGTTTATTCTACTGCGCAGTTCAGCATTTTTCATGAGCTCCTGAACTGTGGCCCCGATATCCCTGGCCATACGGGCAACTAAGCTATAGCGTTCAGGATGGACAGCGCTGGAGTCCAGAGGATTCTCACTTTGT
>PWPY01000110.1 GCA_003558575.1 Desulfonatronovibrio sp. | reverse complement strand
AGTCCTGTGAAGGACCTGGAAATCAAACATCTGCTCAAAACTGCCTTGACCGACAAAATTGATGACCGCACCCTGTTTATGAAAGGGATTGATGTCAGCTATTTCTATGAAGGCTATAGAAAATTCAGGACCGGGGATCTGTAGGCATTGGGCGAAAAGTATGAATAAAATTCTCTCGAAATGCACGTAGGCTTGCACACCATGGGGTAATTTTTCAGCTTCCCGGAGCCAGTACTGACTTGATAATGGCTTTCAGATATGCTTAGTAACGATTCAGTTGGTTGCTTTATTTAAGATTTTCTCTCATTCGTCAAAAATGACCTCAGCTATATACATGGTTTTCTCCGAGGTCGGCTTTATGTTCAGCGCTACATGATGGACACATTCCTGCAGTATAAAACTGACCTGGGCCATAAAAGATAAATTGCTTAGGCATTATAATATATTGAAAAGTATATTTTTTGACCGGGACTGAGTTTCCAAAAATACAATGAAATTGTTAAGTTATTTTAGATGGAAGTCGGTAAGAGTGTTTTTTTTGAATCCCGTATAATAACATTGTTAAATGCCTATGAGTGATTCACGAAGCATCAAAGTCGTCTACAAGATCACTTACCCGAATGGGAAGATCTACATCGGGAAAGACCTTACGGATAGCATCAACTACTTCGGTAGCGCGAATAGTGAGCTCATTGCTCTGGACTTTACAAGGAAACAGCGCCGAGACTTCACAATCAGGAAAGAAATATTATTCGAGTCAGAAGATACGACGGAGATAAATAGGAAGGAAATAGAGTTGATCCGGGAGTATCGTTCCAATGACCCGGAGATCGGTTACAACCAATGGCCGAAGCCGAGAGGGTGAGTCCGGCATTTAGCCAATAAGGATAGAATCGACCAGAAAGCCGTGAATATTGGCCCTGGGTAGAAATGAGGATGGTCGATCTCTATCCATTGTTCATGAAGCCCGTTGTGTTGGCAGGGAGTACGGGCAAAGCTTTTTGGGGAGTGATTTAGGAGGGAGCCGTTAATTATCAGACCTACATTCCAGGTCGGCCTGGAGCCCTTTTTACTCTACCTTTGCACCAATCCTGGTTGGAACCCGGCACCCACTGAAGTGGTCCCCATGTGTTGGACAGTTAAACGGCAGTTCTAAGCAATTTCACCTGGTTTGACAAAGTAAAAAAAGAAACAGTCTTTTCAGATATAACTTGTGTGTGGCAATCCTTTTAAAGAAAACAGTTTTTTTGAGAACTGAAAACCCTGAAGATAAAAACTAGGTAAACAGCGGATCAATCTTATCCTCAGGCGTCATGAGGTTCAAAAAGCCTGCATCTAAACAGATGCAGGCTTTTTTTGGGATTATTTTTGATCAGGGTAAGAAAACCTGGCCGAAGCTGAAAAGAAACAGCCAGGACCGGATCAATCTGGATGTTGTCAGGGGCAGCTGTAACTGGTTTTTGCGCCGCAGCTTTGGAGGCGAAAGGCACAAACTCCGGCATCATGGTTGGTAGTGTCCAGACAGCTCAGAAATCTGGCCTGACATTCTTTGGTGACAGGCTCAAAATAATGATCGCAGCATTGCTTGCAGTCATCAGCGTTCATTGAACAGTTCTGGAGGCAGGTATTGTATGCTTCTTGAAGGGGCAGTGACTGGGCAAAGGCAAGGGAACAGCAGAAGAACAGGATCAGGACGTTGCCAAGGAAGATGGCGGTAATCTTTTTCATATCATCTCCATTTGTCAGTTGGTTTGAAAAGTTTCTTGGGGGCTGGGCAGGTTCTTTGGAACTCTGACCCAGGCAGGCCGACCAGAGCCATGAGCTTGGAAAAAAGTTTTCATGGACTTAAGTGTGTTTGTAGAGACAAACTGATATGGTTCATATAGCAAATGTCAGGCCAAAGGGATGATGCTTGACTGAATCGGCATGGTTAAGAGCATTTTATGACCATCTGCTGCCATTAATTGGTCCGGGGCAGAGAAATAAAGCCAACTTTGTTTGCAGTGGTCAGGCTTCCTCCATCAGCTGGGCAAAGCCCCTTTATCCCGCAAGCAGCTTAAATCCCTGAACCGGGCATAGTTGCCTGGTCAACTCCTGCCAACTATGTTGGCTCCGGCTTACGACCCAGTCTACCCAGGCCCCTCCTTCCCATAAGTTTCGAATTTTCTAAAGTTTTCAGAAAAGTGATTGACAACAGGTTTTGTCTCATTTAGGACTAATCGTATCTTATTTATCCTCTAAGGGGGTTTGTTTGCCATGATGCTGACCAGAGCCGGAGAATATGCTGTGCGTTGCGTACTTTATCTGTCTTTACAGGACGGGGAAAGGATTGTGCCCAAAAAAGAGATTATTGAGGCTATGGGACTTCCGGATGCGTATCTAACCAAAGTAGCCCAGAGCCTGGCAAAGTCAGGACTGATTCAGATTCGCCAGGGAGCCAGGGGAGGCTACCGGCTGACCAGAAAACCTGTTGAGATCAACCTGCTGCAGGTGGTTGAAGCTGTAGACGGTGAAATTTTTCTTAATGAGTGCGTTATGAGCCCTGACTCCTGCCTTCGATCTCCATTGTGCGGAGTGCACCAGATCTGGCAGAAAGCAAGACAGAGGCTTCGAGATACCCTGGCCGAGGCTGACTTTGAGCAGCTTGGCAGGGAAGAGTTATGTGAAAATAAATCTTGTTCAACAATCTAACACAGGGGAAGGCTTATGGATGTTTTGCTATTGTCTCGGCTGCAATTTGCCATGACTACTTTCGTCCACTTCATTTTTGTTCCTCTGACCCTTGGCCTGTCTCTATTGGTAGCCTACATGGAGTTCAAATTCGTGCGCAGTGGGGATGAGACCTACCGACGAATGGCCAAGTTCTGGGGAAAACTTTTTTTAATCAACTTTGCTCTGGGAGCAGTAACCGGTATCGCCTTAGAATTTCAGTTCGGAACCAACTGGTCCAGATATTCAGCCTATGTTGGCGATATTTTTGGTTCTTTGCTGGCCATTGAGGCTACTCTGGCCTTTTTTCTGGAATCAACCTTTCTCGGGGTGTGGATCTTTGGCTGGAAAAAACTGTCTCCTAAAATGCACAATGCTGCCATCTGGCTGGTAGCACTGGCTGCCAACCTCTCAGCCTTCTGGATCATTATGGCCAACGGCTGGATGCAGAATCCTGTGGGCTATGTGTTTGGAGACGGAAGGGCGGAGCTGGGCAGCTTCATGGCCTTGATAAGCAATGAATTCGCCTGGCACCAGTTCATCCATGTCCTCAGTGCTTCTTATGTTTTAAGCGGATTTTTTGTGCTGGGCATTTCCGCCTACCACATTGCCAAAGGGAGTAATGTTGACTTTTTTAAGAAATCCTTTCGTATTGCCGCTCCCTTTACCTTGATTTTCGCCATAGTTGTAGTTGTTCAGGGACATTCCCACGGGGCCACAGTGGCCAAGTACCAGCCGGAAAAGCTTGCCGCCATGGAATCCCACTGGGAAACCAGAACTCAGGCCCCGCAGTACCTGCTGGTAATTCCTGATCCTTCGAACCAGCGCAACAGACTTGAATTGTTCCCAATCCCCGGTGGTCTGTCCTTGCTGGCCTATCATGATTTCAATGCAGAAGTAAAAGGGCTCAGTGACTTTCCCAGACAAGACCATCCTCCTGTGATGACTACTTTTCTCTCTTTCAGGACCATGGTTGGGCTTGGGTTTCTCTTTCCCATACTGGCAGCCTGGGTCTGGTTCAGGCGCAAGGTGCCTGAGGATTCTCCCATGCTGCTGAAAATCTTGCCCTGGATCATCCCTTTGCCATATATCGCTGTACAACTGGGCTGGATTGTGGCTGAAATGGGCAGGCAGCCCTGGATTGTTTATGGCATGATGCGTACTTCAGAAGCTGTTTCTCCTGGTATAACTACTGCCCAGGTAGCTGGTTCCCTTGCAGGCTTTATGGCTATATACGGACTTCTGGTGGCATTGTGTATTTTCCTTTTGTCCAAATATGGACGCAAAGGACCGGAACCAGCAGCTCAGGAATAGCCCGGCGGACACTCAACAATTCTTAACCCGTATCAAATCAATTATATTTACTCTTAACAAACATTTTAACTGGGAGGTAACCCATGCTTGAGACCACCTGGTTTTTGCTCTGGGGAATATTATGGGCGGTCTATTTCGCCCTTGACGGATATGACCTGGGACTGGGCATGAACATGCCTTTTCTGGCCCAGGGAGAGACTGATAAACGAGTTATCTATAATGCTGCCGGTCCGTTCTGGGACGGTAACCAGGTCTGGCTGGTCACAGCCGGGGGAGTAACCTTTGCAGCCTTTCCTGCAACATACGCTGTTCTTTTCAGCAGCCTTTACACTCCTTTGCTTCTGCTCCTTTTTGCACTCATTTTCAGAGGCGTGTCTTATGAGTTCAGACGCAAAGTAGACAGCGACTCATGGAGGAAGTTCTGGGATGGCTGTAATGTACTGGGCAGTTTTCTGCCGGCCCTTCTTTTCGGGGTAGCCTTTGCCAATATCTTTATGGGCATTCCCCTCAATGCCCAGCAGATCAATGAAGGCAACCTGCTGACCCTGCTCAATCCATATGGACTGGCTGGAGGGGTGCTCTTTGTGGTCATGTTTTCCATGCATGGCAGTCTCTGGCTGGCTGTGAAAAGCAGTGGAGACCTGGAAAAAAGAGCAACAAACCTGGCCAGAAAGATGTGGGGTGCTGTGTTGGCCATGGTTGTTCTGTTTCTGGGATTAAGCGTCTTATATACCAGCCTTTTTGATAATT
>PWPY01000127.1 GCA_003558575.1 Desulfonatronovibrio sp. | reverse complement strand
TCAAAGAAGTTGCCAGGCTTGGAGGAGATATTAAAGGACTGGTTCCAGCCAACATAGAGAGAGAGCTCTGTAAAAAATTCAATCAGCCTG
Source organism: Desulfonatronovibrio sp. (assembly GCA_003558575.1). Classification (GTDB taxonomy): domain Bacteria; phylum Desulfobacterota; class Desulfovibrionia; order Desulfovibrionales; family Desulfonatronovibrionaceae; genus Desulfonatronovibrio. The sequence continues at coordinate 4,694 of PWPY01000127.1, read as the reverse complement.
TCCGGGATGAGAGCTGAGACAGTATGAATGTCAGGTCTCACCTGCCAAAGATTGTTTGTATCTTAGGGCCTACCGGGAGCGGAAAGAATGATCTGGCTCTGGCTCTTTCGGAAAAGATTGAACTTGAGATAATTAATTTTGATTCCAGACAGGTGTACGCAGATCTGCCCCTGATTACTGCTCAGCCCTCTGATGAAGAAAAAAACAGATGTCCTCATCATTTGTATGGATTTCTAAGACTTGAAGACAAGATAAGTGCCGGCAGGTTTGTGGATATGGCTGAGAAGTCCATATCTGAAGTTCTTGAAAGGGGGTCTGTGCCTTTTCTTGTGGGTGGTACCGGACTTTATATCCGTTCGTTGATCTATGGACTTGTGAATATTCCTGGTATTCCTCAGGATATTTATCAGGAAATAGAAGCACAATGTCAAATTAAGGGTGTGGACTGGCTTCGTCAGGAGCTTGAAAAAGTAGATCCTGAATATTCTTCAAGCATAAGCACCATGGACAGGCAAAAAATTTCCAGGGCTCTGGCAGTTTACAGAACAACGGGAATTTCCTTTTCTGACTGGCATAAAAAACAGAATCAAACCCCTTTTTTCAATGCCCTTAAGATAGGAATATGGAAGGATTTGAAGGATTTGACCTTTGATCTTGATAAAAGAATTGAAAAAATGATTGAAACAGGTGCTGTTTCTGAAGTGGAAAAGGCCTGGAAAAAAAGCGGAAAAGATGCTTCCTGTCCAGCATTTTCAGGAATCGGGTGCAGGGAGATTATTTCCATGCTGGAAGGGGAGATTGATCTAAGTAAAGCAAAAACCCTCTGGCTTAAAAAAACCAGAGCCTATGCCAAAAGACAGATTACCTGGTTTAAAAAAGAAAAACATGTAAACTGGTTTGCCAGAGAAGATTTCTCAGAGGCTGGGAATCTTGTTGCTGATTTTTTGTCTTGAAGCAGTCCCTGTAAGGACTTTTTCAACACTCAGGTAGGTCCCATTTTCGGCTTAAAGATAAAAATACTATGGATAGACAGGTTGTTTTATCTTTGCCTTTATTTATCTTTTACTATAAATTTTAAAGATTAATGTTATGATGAAAAAAATACTGTTTTTTATTATGTTGTTGGCGATTCCTGCAAGCGCTTATTCATGGCAGCAGGTAAGTGTAGAAAAGTATCTTGATGAAGAAGGTTTGTCAGGGGATGTTCGAAGTGTGATGCTTGATGAAGGTTTCAGACAGGCAATCAGTCTTGAGATAGACAGGCTGGTTCCAGGCAAACTAACTACAGAGAGAAGTTATGCCTTAATGAATCATTTAAAGGGCCGTGTTGAAGACCTGGTTCAGGGATACCGTAGAACTGTCTGGCATGAAGACGATACGTTCATGGGCCTGGATATGGAGGTTGACATTGATGCTCAGCTTTTAAGGAAAATCCTTCAGGAAAGTGGTGTTTACTATACAAGCGATACCCCTTGGCATTACAGCCTCAGTACTAAGGGAATTTCTCCAGATGAGTTTGCAGACCTGCAGCGTTTTCAGCTGATAACCGGTGTTGCTGCTGACAGTCAGGCTCCCACCGAGTTGACAATAGCCTACACCCCGGAAAGTGGGTGGGTTGGTGAGATTGAACATGAGCAGAAAAGTATGTCAGTCTCAGGCTCAAAATTGGAGGATGTATGGTTTGATCTCTGGAAATATTTTTTTTCCAGACCGGACATAGTAGCAATCTTTGTTGAAGAGATTACCCTTGATACAACTGGCTGGGCTACAATTGATTCAGTCATGAGTTTTGATGCAGCCTTAAGGGACTGGGATGAAGAAGTGGAACAAAGCGAGATAGTTACTGTTTTTACTGATATCCCATCTTTAATGGTCACCTGGAATATATCCACCTTGAACCGGGAATTTTTAATCAATCGCCTGGATTATTTTTTCGACTCAAGGGAAATAAGTTATAATATAAGATAGTAAGGATGGTTGATTTGCAGGATCACAGATCATTGTTTTATGATTCCAACTGGACTGTGCCAAATATTCTGACTGTTTTCAGGATATTTATTACACCGGCTTTTGTGGTGGTTTTTTTCAGTGAAAACTATCTGTTGGCCCTTATTCTTTTTGTGGTGGCCGGAATTACCGACGGTCTTGATGGATTTCTGGCCAGGATACTGGATCAAAGGTCCAAATTAGGAGCCATGATTGATCCTCTCGCTGATAAGTTTCTGCTTTTAACGGTTTTCATATGTCTTGGGGTTCAGGGATGGGTCCCTTTCTGGCTTATTGTGGTGGTTATCAGCAGAGATTTGATTATAATATGCGGCCTTTTTACTCTTCACCTGCTTGGCGTAAATATAAAAAACAAGATCAGTCCCACAATTGACAGTAAGCTCAATACATTGTTTCAGATAGTACTGCTTCTAACCATTTTGACTGCGAATACATTTGAGATTGGAGCATTGACAGGATTGATAATAATACTTGTTTATCTGGTGGGATTTTTAACGATTTTTTCTGGTGTGAGATATGTAATTCTGGGGTTCAGTTTTTTACATACAGACCCAGGTGATGCAAAATAGAATGAAAGATCACCTGGGTTCATCAGATTAATCTGACGTTTTTTATAGCTTTAGCAGTCCGCTGAAAAATTTCCAATTGCTGCGTTGCTGCAAAAAGTTAAAACTCTCATGTATGAATAAGTGCTCTTTGCTCCTTGAGCTTTCTTGGATGTAAATAAAAAAACCGGGGTTAACCCCGGTTTTTTTATTTACTTTTTTTCTTCTTTCTCAGGTTCCTGTTTTTCCTGTTTTTTTTCATCAGGAGTGACATCGATTTCTTCAGGTTCAGTGGTGGCTTTTTTAAAATTCTTAATGGCTTTGCCCATTCCGGAGCCTATCTCCGGTAATTTGTTGGCCCCAAAGATAACCAGAATAATTACCATGATAATCAATAACTCGGTCATGCCGATACCAAACATATTGTTGCCTCCCTCGTTTAGCAGATTTTTTGCCTATACACCCCTGACCAAAACCGGTCAAGAACCATCTGTTCACCCTGGAAAATTTCAGGTTGTGTTTTTGGGGGCAGGTGATTATCGTAAAAAGTCGGGGACGGCTTTTTCAGCAGACTGTTAAATCACGTCCCTTTTTAATTTATAAATTATCAGCAGGTTATATATGAGCAGGATTATAATTGTCGGACAAGGTTATCAGGTTGGCAAATGTGTGAAGCTGGCTTCCAGGATGCATCCCAAGGCGGATATTGTCTGGATTTCAGATCATGACTTTCCCAAGTACCCCCGGGGCATACTTCAGCTTTTAGTCAAGTCAGGCACTTGTCCAGATCAGTGGTCAAGGCTTAGAGCCAGAATTAAGGTAAATTTCGAAACATACCAGAAAAGTATAGGCAGCCTGCCTGTAAACGTTAAAAAGATAAATCTTGAATCTAAGGAGAAGGAAGTTTCTTTCCTGACAACCGTTGGAACCATGTCCTATTCTTTTGATAAGGCCATAGTATTTTGCCCTCAGCAGATAAAGCATCCTGAATATTTTGAGGGTAAAGAGCATGTCTGGCCTGAAAGCAATGCTGTCGAATATCTGGTTGAAAACTGGAGTGACCTTGAGAATCCTGTAGTTGTGGGGAATAATTCTGGTCTTGTTCAAGTACTGGCGCGCTGCAATAAGGATTTTACATGGGTTCGGGATGCAGATTTATTCAGCGATCAGGTTCAGTATTTTCTTGATAAAAGTTTAAGCCGTAAAGGGATTATCCCGGTTATTGCAGATTCATTAAGTCAATGGAAAGAAGCTTTAGAAAAAAACAATATTAATTTTCAGAACAGCGAGATCTTTTTGTCTGGCAATAAAGAAAATAATCTTTCCCGGCTTGAAGGATACGGTCTTGAAACAAGAAATTTATTCAAAGACGGCCCGTTGTCAGTCCTTGATGGCAGCGTGGCAGTTTTAGATCCCATATTTACAGAAACTGATCTGTCAATGTCAGATACAGAGAAAGAGCTGGATGATGCCCTCAGCATTGTTGAGGCATTTCTTGGTGATAAAGAATATGTCTATTCTGAAAGAAAAAGGTTTTTCTGGAATATGGGCGAGCTTTCCGCCGTGAGTGTCGGTGTAAACCTGACACAGGCTAAGGCCCAGGGGTTCAATGCAGATATTGCTCTGCTGCATGGTCGCCGGTCTTTGTCTCAAAACCAGGAATACGCTTTATCCATGGTTGTTGATAAGCCAACCAGAAAAATATTAGGTATTGAAGCTGTGGGCCCTGATGCTGATGATTTTCTGAACATGGGGTTAAGTTTTCTGGCCCGGGAAAATACATGTGAAGATATTCTTGATATGGCTTTGATCTGGGACGAGCTTGAGGCACATCCTCTGATGCGATGCGCACGCATTCTAAAGAATAAATCTCTTCCTGGAATTCTAAGTATAACATCTGAAGAACTCAAGGAGTCATCTGACAACGGGGCTGATTTTTTTCTGCTGGATGTCAGATCTCGCCAGGAACATGAGGCCGGTAGAATTCCCGGGGCATCAAATATTCCTTTAAGTGAGCTTGGTAAAAGAATGATGGAAATTCCAAGGTTTACCCCTCTGGTCCTTTATTCAGAATGTTCAGCCAGGGCTTATGAAGCAGCGCGTTTGCTTAAAAAGAAGGGAGCCAAACAGCTTTATGTCCTT
>PWPY01000333.1 GCA_003558575.1 Desulfonatronovibrio sp. | reverse complement strand
TGAACAAGTCCAACCTGGTGGAAAAAATAGCCGGACTGGTAAATGAAAAAAAGATAGAAGGAATTTCTGATCTTCGCGATGAATCAGATCGCACAGGTATTAGAATTGTCATTGATCTTAAAAAAGGCGTCATTGCTGATGTAATTATCAATAAGCTTTATAAACTTACTTCTCTTGAGACCAGTTTTGGCATAAACATGATGGCAGTTGTCAATAACAGGCCACAGCTGCTGAACATTAAAGATGTTCTTGGTCACTTTCTCGAACATAGAAAAGAAGTCATAATCAGAAGGACCAGGTTCGATCTGGACAAGGCTGAACATAGGGCGCACATTCTTGAAGGTCTGCAGACTGCTCTGGATAATATTGATGAAATAGTCAGGTTGATTCGCTCTTCCTCCACTCCAGCTGAAGCTAAAGAAAAACTGATAAATGCTTTTACTTTCTCTGAAATACAGGCCCAGGCCATACTTGACATGAGACTGCAAAGACTGACCAACTTAGAGCGGGAAAAACTTCTGGAAGAATACAGAGAGATCCTGAAAAAAATTGAATATTATAAAAGTATTCTTGATAATATATCGGTTTTGAAAGGAGTTATTAAAGAAGAACTGGAATATATAAGAAAAACTTATATTACTCCGCGAAAATCAATCATCATGGACAATGATCCTGACAGTATTGATATTATGGATATGATTCCCGACGATGATGTAGTACTGACCATGTCCAGAAAAGGGTATATAAAAAGAACCCTTCTGGAATTTTATCATCAGCAGAAAAGAGGTGGTAAAGGCATTGCCGGTGCTAATGTTTCAGAAAAAGATTTTATATCCACTCTTATCACCACAAGTAATCATCAGGATGTGTATCTCTTTTCCAATAAAGGAAAAGTTTACAAACTCAAGGCTTATGAAATTCCTGAAGGAAGCAGAACAGCCAGGGGAGTACACATCAACAATCTATTACCCCTTAGCAAGGATGAATATATAGCCACAGCTCTATCTGATAGAAATATGAGCAGTGATGATTTCTTTCTCTTTGTGACCAAAAGGGGAGTAGTCAAAAGAACAGCAATAGAGCTTTACAAAAATATGAGGTCTTTAGGGCTCATTGCTGTTAATTTAAGAGATGAAGATGAACTTATAGGGGTTAGAGTGATAAGTTCTGATTCAAGGATTATACTTTCCACAAGAGATGGCTACGCGATTCATTTTGAATGTACGGATATTCGCCCTTCAGGAAGAAACGCAACAGGTGTGAAAGGAATTTCTTTGCGCAAATCCGATGAAGTTGTATCTGTGGTGATATCAACCGGAGATGAGAGAAACGATCTTTTTACCATTTCTGAAAATGGTTTTGGCAAAAAGACCAGCCTTGATATGTATAAGATTCAATCCAGAGGAGGAAAGGGACTTATTAATATGAAGGTTACTCCCAAGACCGGACAGGTTGTAGGCTCAATGCTTTTATCAGACAGCGATGAACTTATAATCTTTACTTCAGCCAACAAAATAATCAGGCTCAGCGTAGCAGAGATGAGACAGGTAGGAAGATCAACTCAGGGTGTAAAAATGGTTAATTTAGATGATGATCAGAAAGTCATCTGCTTTGACATGATAATTCAGGAGAATGAACTTAAGTCTGATGAAGGTGAAGAGTAATTTTACAGCATACTTTTTCAGAATTTTTTCGTCATGCTTTACCATAAGATAAAATCAGATACTATAAGACCGCGGATGCTTCCCGCGGTCTTATGTTTTGTGCTGATTTTTTTTGTCTTTGGGTGCAGGTTCAATCAGGACACCAATGATCATTTTGCAGCAGCAGAAAATTTATTAGCTGCAGGCAGAATAACTGACGCTGCCAATTATTATGATCTTTTTCTGGAATCAGAACATGACTCTGAAAAAAGGTATAAAGCTTGGGAAAGACTGCTTTTGATCCATTTGGATATTAACAGGGATGTGGAAAGGGGATTAAGCATTCTCAGGACCATGAGTATGGAGTTTGAAAGGGAACCAGATAAAATTTGGTCGATATATACTCGTATTGGGATCCTTTATTCAAAGCTGAAAAGACATGAAAGCGCAGTTAATATCCTCGAAAGAGCCGTACATGTTGCGCCTGATGATAAAAAACAGACAAGATCCTATATAAACCTTTCCCAAGCATACCAGGCCGAGAAAAGTTTCATCAAGGCTGTTGATGCCCTTAATCAGGCCAGAAAGATGGAAAGTTACAGTCTTCCTGAGAAACAGTCTGAGATAGATTATCTTCTGGGCAGAATTCACTATCAGGAAGGTAATCTTCAAAAAGCTCGTCAATACCTTGAAAAAAGCTACAGGATAGAAGAAAATCAGAATTACAGAGCCAAATCAGGTATCTTACTGCATGACGTTTATTTAGAAATGGAAAACATGGATATGGCTGATCAGATTCTTATAGAGCTGAAAGATTTTTATCCTAACCCCGCTGTTATCAGAATGCGCATGCAACAGGAATAATATCTATTTTTTCAATCTGTAATGCTCAAGGGCTGTATCAAGAGATTCCAGAACATCTTGAAGCATTTGTTGATCATCCTCTCCAGCACTTTCCATCAGCTGACCAATTTTGACTGAGTACTCCTTCATAAGCATAAGAGTTAAATAATCCATAGTCTGCTGAGGAATATTATGCACTTCTTCCAACATTTCCTCGTGGGTTTTTAACTGTTTTTCCTGCTCACTGATTACAGATATAAGTGATGAGAGTTCATTTTTAACGTCGTTGTTTACATTACTTACTTCTTCCATGGCTTCGCTGATCATGAGACTGTTTTGCATGGTCATGTCCACCTTAGCCTGAAATTCCTGAAATTTCTGTTCAGCATGAAAATAAAAAACAGAAATAACTACAAAGAGAACAACAACACCGGCAAGTGCAATCTTTGCGGATGCGCTTCCTGATTTTTTAGTATGAACAACAGGTTCCTCAATTTTTTCTTCGGTTTCTGGATGGTTGGCTGACTGATCAGCAACCTTTTCTTGCTCTACAACTTCTTCAGTTTTAATTTCTTCTTTTTTCTGCATGGCAATAATTTCTCCTCTTAGCTCTTTTATTTTAGCCTTGATGGGTCTTAGTTTTTTTCTTAAATCCCGGTTTCCTGGAAGAAATGTAAAAATTCCAAATACAAGCCCTGCAATAAAACAGATAAAAACAAAGACATAAAACGCTATATCCGGTGAACTGAGCTTGACCCACCACAAATCAAGAAACAAAGAGGATTCTGTATCCAGGATTTGACTGTTCTGGACTAGAAAAAGCATACTAAAGGCAAAAACAGCAGTCAAAAATAGTACTCTGAAGGTATTCACCATTATTCTCCTTGAGTGTGGTTGTTCCTTCCATAAATGTGTGCAAAGTGTCGCACATAATTTTCTATATCCTGATTTATTGATTCAGGCAATAATCGCCATTCCCAGTTTCCTGACGAAGTTGATGGAGTGTTCATTCTGCAGAATTCATCAAGATCCAGAATATCCTGCATGGGAATAATGCAGTATCTGGCCGGTGAAGACATGGCCATGCGGATAAATTCCCTGCAGATATTATCAGTGGTTATTGTTTTACCCAGATATTCATGAATCCTCTGTCTGGATTCATGATCAAGCTCCTGGCGGAACCATCCAAGGGTAGTATTGTTGTCATGGGTTCCCGTATAGACAATGCTGTTATAAACATGATTATGTGGAATATATGGATTTGTAGACATGTCTGGACCAAAGGCAAATTGAAGGATCTTCATTCCGGGAAGACCATAACTATCTCTTAGCTTAAGAACATCACTTGTAATGTAGCCCAGATCCTCTGCCACAAACTGGGCTGGTGAAAAAAAGTCAGTAATTCTGGACATGAATTTTTCACCAGGACCTGTTTCCCATTCACCATTAATGGCATTTTTGTCTTTTGCGTTTATTTTCCAGTAAGCAGCAAAACCGCGAAAATGATCAAAGCGCAACAGATCAAACATGATGAGATTCTGGGCAATACGTTCTCGCCACCATAAAAAATCCTCATTTTCACAGGCCTGCCAGTCATAAAGAGGATTTCCCCAGCGCTGTCCTGTTTTACTGAAGTAATCAGGAGGTGCACCCGCAACATGGGTGGGCATATTATTTTTATCAAGTTGATACAGTTCAGGGTGTGACCACAGATCACAACTGTCCAGACTTACATAGATGGGCAGGTCTCCAAAAATAATAATATTTTTATTATTGGCGTATGTTTTTAAACGTTTCCACTGGGAAAAGAAAAGATATTGCCAGTATTTTTTCTTAAGAATCAGCTCTTCTAAGTTGTTATTGATTATTCTTACCTGATCATGGGTTTTAAAGCGGGCCTCTTCAGGCCAGTTGTACCATGGCGCACCATTATATCTTGATTTCAGGGCAGTGAAAACAGCAAAGTCTTCTAACCAGAAGCTATTTTCCCGGCAGAAAAGAATAAAGCCTGGATCTGATTCAATATGATCCATGTTTTTGAAAAATGCCCTGTTGAGAATCCTTTCTTTAAATTCCCAGGAATCCTCATAGCCGACCTTGTCTGCATTAAAGTGAGGTCTGTTTTCCAGATCTTCATCTTTTAAAATTCCTGACTCAACAAGCCCTAAGGGGTCAATAAAAAGAGGATTGCCGGCAAAAGCACTGTAGCTTGAATATGGAGAATTGCCAGTTCCGGGGGGGGTTGGGTTTAAGGGAAGAATCTGCCAGACTTTCTGTTCGCTTCTTTCCAGAAAGTCCACAAAAG
>PWPY01000114.1 GCA_003558575.1 Desulfonatronovibrio sp. | reverse complement strand
TGTAGTAAGGTCATGGTCAAGACAAGACCGAGCTAAAGTTTCGCAAATTCAGGTGACGCCGGACCTGGATAAAATCGAAGAAATTCGCAAACATTTTGAACAAAGACCTGGCATATTCAGAATAGTGGTCGAAACCAATGAGGGCCTCCTGAAACCGGGTGATGACCTTCTGTTTATTATTGTGGCCGGAGATATTCGTGAAAACGTCAAGCCTGTTCTCTCGGATATCCTCGACACCATCAAAAAAGAAGCAATCACCAAAAAAGAAATGTAGTGAAAGTCAAAGGTCCTGGCTGGAGAAACCTTGCGGGAATTATTTTCTTGGCTGATTTACCTCAAAAATTCTGTCTCCAACCAGTTCCCTGATGCGCATGGCTTCTTCACTGCGCCCTCTTTTTAAACACCCTTTCAGGTATATGCCTGCCTTTTTCAGGAGTACCCTTTCAATGCTTTTCCTTTTATCCCGAGGCAAATTCTTTATACGTTCAAGACCAAGCAAAGAGTAAATCCGAAAAAGATCAAGACCGGTTATCTTCCTGGACAACTGATCAGCATGACCGCCGGTTTTAACCGTGAGGTTCATTGGCAGAAGACCTACCGGGTATTTCAGGGCTATTCTAAGCCACAGATCATAATCCTCGCATGCCATGAGGTCTTCATCAAAAACAAACCCTTCATCAACAAGTCCCATTTCCATAACCGTACATGAGGGACTCACGAGACAGAGTTCAAGAGACTTCTCAAATATCCAGCCACAGGGTTTCTGATGCTTATCCATGGCATTAACCCTTTTCCCGTGCCTTATCCATATTTCATTGGTTTGAGAAATTCTAAATCCTGTCTCCTGCATGAACTTCCTCTGCAGTTCAAGCTTTCCGGGCATCCAATAGTCATCAGAGTCCAGAAAAGCTGCAAATTTACCTTTGGCCAGTTTTAAACCGACATTTCTCGCTGCGGCTACGCCTTGGTTTTCTTGATAAATATACTTTAATCTTTTATCCTTTATATGTTTCACTATCTCTTTAGTTTCGTCATCAGATCCGTCATCTACCAACAAAAGCTCAAAAGAGGCAAAGCTCTGTTCGAGCACAGAAAAAATCGCTTTTTCCAGATAAGATGCCCTGTTGCAGGTAGGTATTATTACAGATACAATGGGATGGATATGATTCATGTCATTAAGATTATTTCTGATCATTCTGATGTTTTTAACTTACGGACATGTCTGCAGAATCTCCAGACCAGGAAACAGTAGAAACAACAAACTGGTAATGCAAACATCAAGACGCAGGCTGCCCTGACAGCATGATGAATAGATACAAGGTCAGTTAATAAATGAAACACTTGAACTATGTAAGGTCATACCGAAATTTTTGCAAACCAGCATCAGGTGAAACCACTTATCAGGTTGTGATTGAACAAAGCGATCTGTTTGTCACCAGCCGGATTAATCTCAAATCAGAGGTTCTGGATAGACTTAATAAAATTCGCCAGGACATTAAAGGGTATATTTTCCTCCATCCTGAATTTGCCACTTCCCTGAACCCCATACAAGAAAATCCTGACGCACCAGAAATAATTAAAAATATGATCCGGGCAGGCAGAATCATGGACGTTGGTCCCATGGCAGCAGTGGCTGGAGCAATATCCCAGGATATTGCTGATTTTGCGGTACGTTTAAGTCCGGACATTCTGGTGGAGAACGGCGTGGATATTTTTATACATTCCACAAAAGACAGGGTTGTGGGATTACTGCCCCATCCTGATGAACCGGCGGTAGTTGGTATAAAGATTGACCGTGGAAGCACTCCTTGCGCCATATGTGCCTCTTCAGCAACCATTGGGCATTCTCTCAGCCTTGGCAATGGAGACCTCGTAGTTGTAAAGTCAAAATCAGGGGCTGTGGCAGATGCTGCTGCCACTGCCCTGTGTAATATCATGAAAAACAAAAAGTCTATTACTAAGCTGAACAGGCTTCGAAATGACCTGGAAAAAAAAGGTATTCTCGGAGTTCTAGCTCAAATGGGAGACGATCTGAGCGTTTGGGGAGATATGGAACTTACTGTCCTATAGTAAGTCCAGCCAATTTTGAAGAGCAAGTTATCAGGCAACTATCTGGTTTATTGTCTGTTTAATTTGTCTGCCCAGAGGAGACTTGCGTGACAGCTCTTTTTCAACACTTGTAATGCCTTTTATCACTGTTGAATGGCGACGATTGAGTCTATTGCCGATTTCCTTAAGAGAAAATTCTGTATGTCTTCTGGCTATATAAAAGGCAATATTTCTGGCCAGGACATATTGTTTTTTTCTACTTTTGGAACTGATGCTTTCGTATGTAACATCAAACACCCTGCATACCTGTTCCAGAATCTGATCCATGTCCAAACTGTGATCCTCAACATCAAAGTGTTTGATGACCTCCATGGCCAGATCAAGGGTGATGTTTGACTTAAGCATGCGAGCCTTGAACACAAGGTTATTGAGACAGCTCTCCAACTGACGGATATCCTTTTGAATCCTGCCTGCAAGGAAATCAGTCACATCATCAGGAATGCTCACCATTAACGATGACGCCTTGTTCTTGACAATTTTCTGCCTTGTTTCCATGTCTGGTCTGTCAATAACTGCCAGAAAGCCCCTGCACATCCTGGAAACAAGGTTTGAGTCGATACCATTGAGCTCTTTGGGTAAAAAAGAACTGGTGAGGACCACTTTTTTACCTTGGCATTGCAGGGCGTTTATGGTGGACAAAAATTCATCCTGAATCTTTTCCTTGCCCTGAAAAAAATGGATATCCTCTAACAGAAGCACGTCTAACTGGTCCCTGAACCTTGCCTTGAATTCTTCCATGGTCCTGGACTTTAAGGCCATAACCAGTTGACCGGCAAACTCTTCAGCAGTCAGATAGGCAAGGCGAATATTTTTTTTATTAGCGCATGCTGCCAGCTGGTTGCCCATGGCCTGTGCCAGGTGAGTCTTTCCAAGGCCTGTTGAAGAACTCAGGAAAAGTTGGTCAGATGATATGCTTTGCCTGCAAAAACTTTTGGAGGCAACATAAGCAAGCTCATTGCTGGGACCTACCACAAAGTCATCAAAATTGAATTTGAACCCGGAAACAACCTTCAAAGACTTTCTGGCTGGCAATGCAGGCTGATTCTGTCTGATGATATTTCGTGAGGGCTTTATGGGAGAGGATATTCCATTGGTTTTGGAACACACAACTTTGAGCGATGGCTTATGCCCAAGCACTTCAAGACAGGTTTCTTGAATGACACCCTGGAGCTTTTCCCGAACCCAGGAAGCAATAAAATCATTGGGAGCTTCGAGCTTGAGACTTTCGGTTTCAGACTCATACTCACCCTTGAGAGGCTTGACCCATAGCTGAAAAAGGCCTGGTTTCAGAGATTTTTCAAGGTTTATCTGGATTCTTTCCCATGCGTTGATCATGGGGATGATCTTTATCTAAAAAAAGCCACTTGAAGCAACCTGAGATTATGCGTTATTTTTCACCTTGTTCCCAATATTTTCTACACATCACAACAACTTGAAATTACTATATTTTTATTTAGAAATACTTGTTTTATTGCATGGGACCTACCATTCTGGGAACTTGTCCAGAACTTCAGGTTTGATGGGATCTAAGGATATAAATTTAACATTTTTTTTGATTTTTTCAACAACATAATATTTAATTTTCTCCATTTTACTTTAATTTTCTTCAATTAATGATTATTGTGCATTTTTTCTCATTGCAAACTGTAACGGTTCAGATTTTTTTTGTTCTTCAACATAGTCTGACAACCTGACCAGCAATATCCACAAATTTATAAATTTTAGATCTACTGTAAACCTTTCACATCTTACTCCATGGACAAAAAAAAAGTTATGGATTAATAGAGAGACAAGACCTATCAATTTTTCAGGAGATAATAATGGTCAATAAATCCAAGATATCGGATAAAAAAAGATGGCACGCTGTGCCTGCCGACGAAGCATTTAAAATACTTGAGTCTTCCCAGGAAGGCCTCTCAACAGCAGAAGCAGAAAAAAGACTAAATACATTTGGACCCAATATGCTGGCCCAAACTCAGAAACGCGGTCCAATTATGCGTTTTCTGCTCCAGTTTCACAACGTACTCATATACGTATTGCTTGTTGCTGCTGTCATTACTGCCCTTCTGCAGGAATGGATCGATTCCATGGTTATTTTTGGTGTAACGATAGTCAACGCCCTCATTGGATTCATCCAGGAAGGCAAAGCGGAAAAATCTTTAGACAGTATCAGAAATATGCTTGCACCCAAGGCTGTGGTGCTCAGGGATGGAAAAAGGATCAATATTCCAGCCCAGGATCTCATTCCAGGAGATGTAGTGGTGCTTAAGGCTGGGGACAAAGTACCTGCAGACCTCAGGCTTTTTGAAACAAATGATTTGCAGATTGATGAATCTGCCCTGACTGGAGAATCAGTCCCGGTAAGTAAAAATATTTACCAGGTAGATGACGATGCATCCCTGGGCGACCGGACAGGGATGGCCTACTCCGGGACCATGGTGACTTACGGGCAGGGACGCGGTGTTGTTGCAGCTACTGCTGAACTGACCCAGATTGGCCGCATCAGCTCTCTGCTCAGTCAGGTGGACACCCTTACTACACCCTTGCTGCGGCAGGTGGCCAGGTTTGGCCATATCCTGACCATTGCCATCCTTGTCCTGGCTGGCCTGACCTTTTTCTTCGGCATTGTCATCAGAGACTATGGAGCAGGAGACATGTTCCTGGCCGCTGTGGGCTTAGCCGTGGCAGCCATTCCAGAAGG
>PWPY01000273.1 GCA_003558575.1 Desulfonatronovibrio sp. | reverse complement strand
TTCTTCGGTTTCTTTTAAAGACCTTTACAGTGACTGTGAAAATCTGTCCATAAAACCATATGCTCAGAAAGATGTTCAGCTTCAGGCAAAAGCCAGAAAAATGAATATCAAGAATTTCTTTCCCTGGGTTTTGAATTTTTCTGAACTTCTGGAAGAAACAGACTTTGTCAATGACATGAAAATAATGCTCAAGACCCTTGAAAAAGCTTATGAGTCCACTGTAGACATTGAGTTTACATTAAACTTTTTTAATAATGAGAGCGTTGAGAAAAAGGATTTCATGATTAATCTTGTCCAGTGCAGACCTCTGGATATTAGAGGTTCTGACAATCAAGATTCCATAGACGAAAATATTTCTCCTGAAAATACAATTCTGAAAAGTTCCGGTCCTATCATCGGCCAGAGTCGAAGCGATAAAATCGACAGAATTATATATGTGAGCCCTCAAAGCTATGGATATCTATCAGAAAGTGAACGTTATTCCGTTGCAAGACTTATAGGCAGGCTTGCTCATGAAAAGACATGCAAATCTTGTTTCAATATCATGCTCATGGGTCCTGGGCGTTGGGGAACCAGTATTGCAGCCCTCGGAGTACCTGTGAATTTTACAGAAATAAGTCCGGTTTCCGTGGTGTGTGAAATTGTAGCCATGCGCCAGGATTTTGTTCCTGATGTATCCCTTGGCACACATTTTTTCAGCGATCTCATTGAATTTGACATCCTGTATATGGCCCTTTACCCGGATAAACAGGGAAATATCCTCAATACTAATTTTCTGGAAAACTCTCATAACAAACTGACCCAGATCATGCCTGATGAAGATAGATGGTCTAAAACAGTTTTTGTTATAGATCAGGAGGATCTGTTAAAAAATTCAGCTATTCACCTTTACGCTGACGTAAAAAAACAGACAGCAATGAGCTATCTTGACAAAAATTAGGTAGTCAACTCATTGAAATGGATTTAATAAATCAGTATCTTATATTATTTATCTTAGCGGCTACTCCCTGGATTGAGCTTCTGCTGGTGATTCCTGCTGGAATCGGAATGGGACTTAATCCCTTTTTTGTTGCTTTAGTCACTTTTCTGGGCAATGCTATTCCTGTATTTGTTATTGTTTATGGTTATAAGCACTGGCAAAAATGGAGAGAATCAAAGGTAAAAAAAATTCCTCCCAAAAACTCAAAACGCAGGCAGAGAGCCATGAACATCTGGAACAAATACGGCTTACCAGGTCTGGCTTTTCTCGGCCCCCTGCTCACAGGAATTCATCTGGCAACTATTATTGCCCTGGCCTTTAAGCCGGGCAAAAAAGACCTGCTGGCCTGGATGAACTTGAGTCTTTTAATATGGACTATAGGCATGACCATTGTCTCTTTTTATGGAATTGAGGGAATCAAATCTTTGGTCAGTTGACAGCTGTTGCAGAGGAGTTTTGCAGAAACTTAAAGCTCAACTTTAACAAGTCAGGAGACTTTTATGAAAAGAAACTTTGTCCTTATGTTTTTCATGAGCCTTTTTCTATTATCTTGTTGCTCCTTGTCTTTTGCATATATTTCTCCTTTTGAAAAAAAATATAATCAATGCATTGAAAATTGCTCCATGGAAGCAGCAGAGTGCAAACAATGTTGTGACTATTATTTTGCTCCTGTCCAGGAAAAATGTCAGCTTAGATTTCTGGATTGCATGAAAAAACTTAATGATACCGGAATTTGCGCATATAGAAGCAGAAATTGCGGGGCAGGAACAACATATGATTGCCCGTAATAGACCCAGAGCATAAAACAATGCCACGCGCCTTGGTGACACGTGGCATTGTTTACTATCTAAAAGTCAATTATTTCAGGCTTTCATATCTTTTTCTCTAATTTCAGCCCGTTTTATCTTTCCACTGATAGTTTTAGGCAATTCAGAAACATAATCAATAATCCTGGGATATTTATAAGGAGCTGTAACTTTTTTTACATGATCCTGAAGTTCTTTAGTCAAAGTATCCCCAGGTTCAAACCCTTGAGCAAGCACAACAGTAGCCTTTACGATCTGTCCTCTGACCTCATCTGGAACTGCTGTTACAGCTGCTTCCACAACAGCAGGATGAGTAATAAGAGCGCTTTCTACTTCAAAAGGTCCAATGCGATACCCGGAACTCTTAATCAGGTCGTCAACCCGGCCCAGAAACCAGAAGTAGCCATCTTCATCCATCCATGCCTTGTCACCTGTATGGTAGAAACCATCTCTCATAACCCCTGAAGTTTTCTCAGGTTCCTGCAGATATCCTGAAAAAAGTCCAGTAGGTCTATCTGGGGCGATCTTTACGCATATTTCTCCTTCATCTCCTACGGGCACAGAGTTATCATTCTCATCAAGAAGAACTATATCCCATCCAGGAGTGGGCCTGCCAATGGATCCGGCTTTTGGGGTCATAAAAGGAAATGTTGCAATCTGAAGAGTGGTTTCTGTCTGGCCATATCCCTCGTAAATAGGCAAACCTGTCATTTCTTTCCAGGAACGGAAAACACTTTCATTAAGAAGCTCACCTGCGGTGGTACAATGTTTCAGGTTTGAAAGATCAAACTTGCTCAAGTCTTCCCGGATGAGAAAACGATAAACAGTAGGTGGAGCACAAAAAGTCTGTACCTTATGTTTGGCCAGAATTTCCAGCAGTCCATCCGGAGTGAATTTCCCTCTGAAATCATACACAAAAACTACAGCCCTACCCATCCACTGCCCGTAAAATTTTCCCCATACAGCTTTTCCCCAACCAGTGTCAGCAAGCGTAAGATGCACGTCACCCGGCTTGAGATCATGCCAGTAAGCAGCTGTTGTCCAGTGCCCCAGAGGGTAGTTATGGGTATGTTCAACCATTTTGGGAGGACCGGTAGTTCCGGATGAGAAAAATATTAGCAATGGATCTTCTCCACCGGGCTTACTTTCAAGAATATATTCAGAATTCTCCTGAGAAGTTATTTCTCTGTAACCAAGCCAGCCTTTTGCCGGGTCTTTATCGCTCACTTCTATTAAAACCTCGAGACCAGAACATTCAGGCAATGCTTCGTCTATCTTGGAGGAAACACTGTCTTCACAAATCACGCCTCTGATTCCAGCAAAATTAACCCGGTAAACAATGTCCTTGGGTGTCAAAAGAGATGGAGAGGGAACTGCAACAGCCCCGAGTTTGTGCAGAGCCAGCATAGCAACCCAGAATTCAACCCTGCGGTAGAGAATTATCATTACCCGGTCGCCTTTGGAGATTCCCTTTTTGCTTAACGCCATGGCAAGCCTTGATGACTCCTCAGAAAAATATTTAAGACTGTAATCCTTTCTCTGGCCTGCATCATCTACGTGAATCATGGCCAGATCATCAGGGCCTGTCTGGGCATTTTTATCAATAACATCAAAGGCAAAATTGAAATTTTCAGGGATATCTAATTTAAAACGTTTTAAAAAATCTTCATAATCATTAAACTTTTCTTTTTTGAACATCGGATTCCTCACAACTATAATATTACATCAATAAATTCAGCATCCTGACCATCAAGTCCACGCAAAGCATGAGGAGTTCTTGAAGTAAAATACAAGCTGTCTCCAGACTCAAGTACTAAAACCTTATCATTAAGACGAATTTCAAGCTTACCCTTGAGTATATATATGAACTCCTGGCCTGGGTGCTCATTAAAGGTAATCTCGGACTCATCCTTGGGTGGAACCCTGACAATGAAAGGCTCCATCCTGCGCCCTGTAAACCCATACGCAAGACTCTTGTAATTATAGTCCTTCCTGCGATCAACGCTCATCCCCCTGCCCTGCCTGACTAAGGCATAATTATGCAAATGGGCTTCTGATCCGGAAACAAGAACTGTCAGATCAACATTGCACAGCTTTGCAACTTCAAACAGATAACTTACAGGAATCTCTGTACTTCCTGATTCGTAAAGGCTGACTTTTTCAGAATCGAGATCAAGTTTTTCAGCCATTTCTTCAGGACTGAAATCCATGGCCTCACGCAGGCCTTTCAGGCGTCTGGCAATTTCCACATATGCTGGTGTTTCTTGAGACATTAAGCACTCCTCGTAATACAGTTAATTTCTGAAAATCATTTTCCAGATGGGTGCATATTAAAATCAGGGATTTTTTTCAATAGAAAGGAAAGGGGTTAAAAAGGACAGGAATATAAATCTGCTCTCTTGGTTTTCTGCCAAGATAAGTCAGTGAGCAGTATGAGAAATGAGTCTGAGGGCAAGCTCAAATGCTCTGTTAAGACTTGCAGGATTAGCCTTGTTAGTGCCCACCAGGTCATAACCTGTACCATGATCAACTGATGTTCGGATAATTGGCAACCCCAAGGTTACATTAACAGATTGCCCGAATTCAATAAGCTTTAATGGTCCAAGCCCCTGGTCATGATACATGGCCAGCACAGCACTGAACTCTCCCTTGAAGGCTCTGGCAAAAACTGTATCCGCAGGAAATGGTCCCTGGGCATCAATGCTCAATTGCCTGGCTCTCTCAATGGCAGGTATGATAATAGTTTGTTCTTCATTGCCTATTTTACCCTGTTCACCAGCATGAGGATTAAGGCCACATACTGCGACAGGTGCGGTAAAGCCTGATTGATCCATAAAATTCTTAGTTAACTTCAGGCAATGGATTATTTTATCCTGGGTAATGAGGTCGGGAACCAAACGTAAGGGAGGATGAGTAGTTACCAAGCTGACTCTAAGGCGCTTGCCATACAAATGCATACAGATGTTTTCATCAGGGACTTTGAAATAGTCAGCCAGAAATTCGGTATGACCACCAAAAGCAAACCCGGCGTCAAGCATAAGAGCTTTATTCAGAGGACCGGTTACAAGGGCCTGGGCAAAGTCTTTTTTTACAAGTCCACAG
>PWPY01000293.1 GCA_003558575.1 Desulfonatronovibrio sp. | reverse complement strand
GGAAAAAGTATCTGCAACCAGATGCTGAACCATGAATTCATAAGCAAGGAGATGGAAATGGGAATTGAACTTGGCGGAATTTTAGGCATTATTATCCTGATTGCCTGCGTCTGGGCAATTGTGCAGACTTTTCAAAGCAGAGCCACAACAGGCTCAAAAGTTTTCTGGATAGTGCTGATATTGATTCTGCCGGTTATTGGCCTGATTCTGTGGTTTTTTGCCGGACCACGACCAGGTCGGAGATGACCGGGTTGGTTCTAATCAGCGGCTTACCCCTATAAACTCTTACGGAGGAATTTATTATGGATAGTAAAAAAGATGCTTACGTTCAAAAGCTTAAAGCCAAGATTGATGAATGGAATGCTGACCTGGACAAGCTGGCAGCAAAGGCTGACCAGGCTGAAGGTGAAACAAAAATAAAATACCAGCAGCAGATCGAAGACTTGAAAAACAAGCGCGAGGAACTTGAGGACAGAGTCACCAGCCTTAAAGATTCCAGTGAATCCGCTTGGGAAGATCTTAAAGAAGGGGTGGAGAAATCCTGGGAAACATGGAAGGATAGTTTTTCCAAAGCCAAGTGAGAATTCAAAAAATGCTATAAAGAAGGTCAATAACATAGGGATAGTACCCTCAATCCACTGCCTTATCAGGTATAGTTAACTCATCAAAGTAAATATTTACGGGCCTGTTTGACGGACTTTCCAGATTAGAAAGTCATACGTTTTTAAGGTGGTAAACAGTTACTCCCCAACAATAATAAGCCCGTCAGGGGACAGGCCCCTGACGGGTAGTATGTACGGATATCCCTGTTAGGGATTACAATCAAACCATCAGACCAGGCAGATATCAGGACATCAGCCATGATACCTGCAGGGCCTGATGGCAGTTGCTTCGAGAGATTGTCAGTTGAGATCTCTCAGCCCAGGTTCAGACTCACCTGACTACATTCAGGAATTGCAGGTGTTTTTCATAATGGTCCAGAACGTCTGTAATGATCTGTTCTCTGGTCCAGTTCATCACATCATAGTCCTGCCCACCTTCGCTCAAATGGACTTCAGCTCTGTAAAACCTAAGCTTTTCAGCCCTGTCTTTTTTAGTGTCGCGCAGGGCAAAGCTTGGTGGAGTGTGCTGTCTGGGGCGAACTGAATAGAAAAAGTCAATTTCTTCTCCGTGCATTACTTCCATCCAGATCCGCCCATCTTCTCCTTCCTGGACTCTGGCGTCTATGTCTTTTTTCTTGAGTTCCTGCATGACATCACTCAGGGCAGATTTGACTGTTTCCTGTATGAATTTTTCCACTTCCGTTTTTCTGGGCTGATGAATCAGGGTTTTGAGCCTTTTTTTCCAGGAATCAGGCCCTGTATGGGTTGCAGAAGGCATCAATGTGGCATGGCGCAGGGTACTTCTTTTGACCACCTCAATGCGCAAGGCCCGAATAAGTCCCCAGCACATAAAGAGCATGATTACGGTAAAAGGAAGGGCACTGGCAATGGTGGCTGTCTGCAGGGCACCAAGACCGCCCGCAAGAAGAAGCACTGCAGCCACAACACCCTCTGTGCAGGCCCAGAATATTCTCTGCCAGACAGGAGCGTCATCTTCTCCGCCTGATGTAAGCATGTCAATAACCAGAGACCCTGAGTCCGAAGATGTGACAAAAAAGGTTACAACCAGCGTAGTAGCAATGAGAGATGCTATGCCGGAAAACGGCAGGTGTTCAAAAAACTGGAACAGCGCAACTGTGGTATCTGCTGCTACTGCGTCACCAAGCTGGGTAATTCCCTTAACCAGAATCATATGCAGGGCAGTGTTTCCAAAAAAGGTCATCCACATGAAAGTGAAGCCAACCGGGACCATTAACACACCAATAACAAATTCCCTGATGGTTCTTCCCTTGGAAACTCTGGCAATAAACATGCCTACGAAGGGAGACCAGGCAATCCACCAGCCCCAGTAGAACAGGGTCCAGCCTCCGACCCAGCCCGTAGGTTCATAGGCATACAGGTTAAAGGTCATGGATATGATGTCTGCAACATAAGCACCCACATTCTGGGTAAAGGCCTGCATAAGGAAGACAGTAGGGCCTGCTATGAGCACAAAACCCACAATGGTTATAGCCAGGATCATGTTTAATTCAGAGAGTCTGCGGATTCCGCCGTCCAGTCCCAGGACAACCGAGATAGTCGCCATGCCCGTAATCACGGCAATGAGAATCATCTGGACAAATACATTGTTGGGAAGACCGAACAGATATTCAAGCCCGGCATTGACCTGCATTACTCCAAGCCCCAGGGATGTGGCCACGCCAAACATGGTTCCAAATACTGCAAAGATATCAATAGCATGCCCAATGGGGCCATAAATACGATCGCCAATAAGGGGGTAAAAGGCAGACCTGATGGTCAGAGGCAGATCATGGCGGTAGGCAAAATAAGCCAGTGAAATGGCCACAACAGCGTAAATGGCCCAGGCATGGACTCCCCAGTGAAAAAAGGTAATCTTCATGGCTTCCCGGGCAGCCTCCACAGTGCCGGGATCGCCCACCGGAGGACTCATATAGTGCATAACCGGCTCTGCAACTCCAAAAAACATGAGTCCAATACCCATTCCCGCAGAAAACAGCATGGCAAACCAGGAAATATATGTGTAATCGGGTTCGCTGTGATCAGGCCCCAACTTGATGTTTCCAAACTTGGACAGTCCCAGAAAAATTACAAAAAGTAAGAAAGTGGCTACTGATAAAATGTAGAACCAGCCAACTGTTTCCGTAATCCAGCCCTGGATGCTGCCAAACAGGTCTGCAGCTCTTCCTGGATCAAGCAGTGTGAAGATTACAAAGATTGCGGTGACACCGGCTGATCCGAAAAACACCGGTGGGTTGATTTTATACCATGATCTGGGGGAATTGTTTGTATTTTTTTCTTCCAATTCAAAATCCTCCTAAAATTTTTAATAATAGTTTTAGGGCTTTTTTAAAAAGCCAAGTCTTCATTGCTAACAAAAGTACGTGGCAATTTCAAACTATCTAAACTCAGTTAGACTTTGACTATGTTGAGAACTCCTGCTGAGCAGCACTGTTGCGGACTATGCCGCGCAAGAGTCTGCCCAGGATATCTGATCCAGTAATGACATGCTTTTCTTCACCCCAGTACAGGATGATATCTTCATCAATGACATCATCATCTGAGCGCTGGGGATTAACTTTCAGCCGAGGGATTACTTCTCCAAGGCTTTTAAGGCCATCACGCACAATTATGGGGCGGTGACAATGGTGGTATGGATTGAAATTTTCTGAGTGGAACAGGGCCCCACGCAGGAACTTATCTGAATTGATGGTCATTCTGGGTTGACCTTCCTGGTCAGTAAGGATTACCCACTTTCTTTCTGATTGCTGGACTTGCTTTAGAAACTTGTCTTCTGGAGTACAGTCTATATTGGGGAATATGGGCTTGTTGCCGTTGAATTCAATGCTGATTATGCTTTTGGGGTCAACGAGTTCACCTTCAGCTGATACCGGCAGATCGTCCAATGCCAGAAAGTTAAGGCTGCCCTTTCCTTCTACCCGGTCAATCTCGCTCTGGGATGACTTCATATGCATTTTAATCATTTCCCTGAGGTCATGTTCTTTAAAATAGGTAATGGCTTCAGGTCCGAGCCAGCGGTCAAGAAGCAGGGCCGTGGGCTTGGCTATGGGGTAGAGGACCAGCTGATACATGCGAAGAACAGGAGAGAGCAGGGCTCCCATTTTCAGGGCATTTCTGGAGAAATATGCCTGGGGCATGATTTCTCCAAAGATGGTAATGATCACTGTGGAGAAGAAAAAGGCCATGACTCCGGTGAGCACTGATCCGGACAACAGGGCTAATAAAACATTGACTCCAACGTTGGACCAGAGGATGGTAACCAGCAGGAAGTTGGAGTCTTTCCTGAGTTTCAGGACTTTGAGGGCGTGGACATTATTTTTGGATGCCTCCATCTCCAACTGGAGCTTGCTTATGGTGAAGAAGGCCAGGTTCAGTCCTGAGAGCATGGCTGATTGAGAGATGCAGACGGCTATTCCGATCCAGATAAAAGTTTCCATGGCAGGTTATCCTTATTGTAGCGCAGGTATGTTATGATTATGACCAATAACGGTGTCTAAAATTATGGCTGCAAGCTTATTTTTGTCAACGAGTATTAAGGAGCTTAAATCCAAAGGCATAGACCAGCCTGATATAATTCTGATCAGTGGGGATGCCTATATAGACTCTTCTTTTTCCGGGGTGGCCATTATTGGCAGGGTTCTGGAAGCTGCCGGGTACAGCGTGGCGATCATTTCCCAGCCGGATTTATCTAACTCCGGAGATATTGCTGCCCTGGGCGAACCCAGGCTT
The DNA here is from genome assembly GCA_003558575.1 of Desulfonatronovibrio sp. Classification (GTDB taxonomy): domain Bacteria; phylum Desulfobacterota; class Desulfovibrionia; order Desulfovibrionales; family Desulfonatronovibrionaceae; genus Desulfonatronovibrio. The sequence goes on along the minus strand of PWPY01000293.1, from coordinate 518 downwards.
TTCTGCGGTGTGACTGCTGGATGTGTTGATTCAGAAATTGCCAATTATACTGCCCTGGGCAAACCCAGGCGCAGCTGCGATTTTACTCCGGGCGGGGAAAATCGCAAAAGACCGGACCGGGCCTGCATTGTCTACTCCAATCTTATCCGCAGATATTTTAAAAACACGGTACCCATAGTGCTTGGGGGGATGGAAGCCAGCCTGCGCAGGGTAGCTCATTATGATTTCAGGACTGACAGGGTGCGAAAAAGTATACTCTTAGATTCCAAGGCAGATATCCTTGTTTATGGTATGGGAGAACAGCAGGTCCTGGAAATAGCTTCCAGGCTTAAAGATGGAAAGGAATTGAATAATATTTTCGGGACCTGCGTCATGGGGCATGATATTTCCCAGGATTATCTGGCTCTGCCCGAATTTGATCAGGTTGAGAATGATCCAGCTGCTTTTGCCCGGATGTTTAAAACTTTTTATGAAAACAGTCAGGGGCCAGGGGGCAGGGGACTGGTTCAGAAATATGG
>PWPY01000234.1 GCA_003558575.1 Desulfonatronovibrio sp. | reverse complement strand
GCAGCTTCCTTCAGGGGATCCAGATCATTGAACTTCTTCCAAAGGCTTACTGCCAGGGGTTCAAGTCCCTTTTCCCTTGCTATGGAAGCCCTGGTTCGCCGTTTTGGGCGATACGGAAGATAAAGATCTTCGAGAGTGGCCATATTGCCTGCAGCATGAATGGACTGCAAAAGTTTTTGATCATCAATACCCTGTTCTTCAAGGGATGACAGGATACTTTGCCGCCTGAGCTCAAGCTTGCTGTGCGCTTCTAAACGGTCAATGATTTCTGAAATGCTTACTTCGTCCAAACCACCGGTTTTTTCTTTACGGTAGCGGGCCATAAAGGGAATGGTGGCTCCATCATCCACCAGGGATTCCACTGCAGCTACCTGGGTTGATTTCAATCCCAAGTCACGGGAGATACTTTCATGTATGTTCGGCATTTTTCTCCTTTTACGCATGCGGAACCCAGCTCATCAGCTCGGTGGATTTTACCGGAAAAGGCTCCGACCATTCTTGGGCAGTAAAGGTTGTAGAGTTGCGATGAGAATCCATCATAAAGATTTCTGTTCCAAAACCAAAGTGGATATTTTTCAGGTTGGCGTTGCTCAGATTTACCCCGGGCAGTTTATATGCGGCTACAGGACGCAACCGTCATTGACAATTTGCGCAAACGCTGGAGTGGCCATTAGGAAAAAGCAGATAGACAGAATGCTGGACTTGATCATCTCGTTTCTCCCCGGCTTAGTGTTCATATTCTCAACAGCAAAACACTATTTATGCAATACAGTTTATCCATTAAATAACAGCATTTTGCGAGAAATTGAAAAGAATTACTGAAAAGATTTCGCCGAATCCTGCTTGCTTTGTTTTTCAAGCCTTGAAAGCGCTTTCTCCAGATCCTTCATATTAACCGGCTTGGCCAAATAGTCATTCATACCCGCCTCAAGAAATTTTTCTCTATCACCCTGCATGGCGTAAGCAGTCAGGGCGATGATAGGAATGTCTTTATTTGGGCCCATGTCTTGCGAGCGGATCACCCTGGTCGCCTCCACACCGTCCATGACCGGCATCTGGATGTCCATGAGGATCAAATCAAAATACTGCTCATTTAAAAGATCTAAGACCTGCTGGCCGTTTTCAGCACGGATTACAGTATAGCCGGCTTTTTCCAGCAGCTTCTGAACAGGCAGGGCATTGGAGGGATCATCCTCGGCAAGAAGGATGCGCAACCTCTTCTTGGCCTGGAGAAGTGGTCCTTTTTCCAGATTTTTTGGAGATTCAACCCCTTCAGGCAATTTAAATGGCAGGACAACATAAACAGTAGTCCCCTTGCCTACCTGACTGGAAACATTTATTTTTCCGCCCATGAGATCAACAAGCCTTTTGACAATGGACAGGCCAAGCCCGGCACCCTGGTATTTCCGGGCATGAGATCCGTCCACCTGGACAAAAGGTTTAAAAAGGCTCCCCAGTTTGTCATCAGGAATGCCTATGCCGGTATCGGATATGGTAAAGAGTACTCGAATATCTTCATCACTGCCCAAGGGCAAAGGCATAATATCCAAGCTGACTCTGCCCTGATCAGTGTACTTTAGGGCATTGCCCACAAGGTTGAAAAGTACCTGGCGTGTTCTGGCTGGATCACCAATAATTTCATCCGGCAAGGCTGAATTTCTGGTGCATTCCAGTTCTACAGATTTGTCTCTGGCCGTAACCTTGAACAAATCAGTCACGGAATTCAAAAGTTCCCTGATGCTGAATTTTTCTTCATAGATGGTCATTTTGCCTGCCTCCACCCGAGACAGATCCAGGATGTCGGACAAAAGTCTGGTCAGACGGTTGGCGGAATTAAGGGTCATGTCAACCATTTGTTTTTGCTCGGCATCCAACTTTGTAGTCATCTGCATAAGCTGCATCATGCCCATGATGCCATTGATGGGAGTACGGATCTCATGACTCATGTTGGCCAGGAATTCTGACTTTGCCTGGTTGGCTGCTTCGGCGACCATGGCTGCTTTTTTCTGCATTTCCTCACTTTGGATCAACTTATCTAACATTCTGGAGTTGTTCAATGCAATAGCCGCTAAATCACTATAGGCTCCTGCAATAGAGGCATCTTCTTGGGTAAAACCCCCAGGCTTATTGGCTAATCCCATGATGCCCAGGGTTGCATTTTCCACAACAAGTGGGGCGAAAAGAACGTTATCCAGTCTGACATGACCTTCGGGCATAAACTCCACCCAGCGACTATGCATAAAATCGTTATCATAGGCTACGCAGTTATTCTTGTATGCTTCAGCCCGAAGACCACGAACTGGCATTGGCAGGTCCGGATTTACTGAACAATGCCTGCCGCCGGCTTCAAGGAAGAGCAGTTCATTTTCTTGCCCGGTATCGGAGAGTAAAGCCACGTATCCGGCTGTTGAACCTATAATGCTTGAAGCGCTGTCGAAAATATGCCTTGCTGTTGTTGCAAAATCATCGTGTCTCAAGACATTTCTTGCCGCCTCAAACAGGGATTTCCGCTGGAGAGCTAATTTTTCAGAGTCTTCAAGCGCTTGCTGTAAATCCTTTTCACTCCGTTTTTGTTCGGTATTATCCCTGAATTCGACCACCCTGACATTTTTCCCCTTGTACGGAATGTTTTTGGCTTCCAGACGAAGGGGATATCCCTCGCCATTCTTACGTACCCCAAATGCTTCATAAGGCTTCTCATATCCGGCAAGAATATTGTTCATCACCATTTCACGGGAATTTTCAGCTATCAGAAGCAGCCCGTCCATCCCAATAAGTTCGTTATAACTGTAGCCGGTAATATCAGAAAGGCCTTGGTTGCACTCCAGGATTATTCCCTTGTCATGGATGGCAATGCCGCCAAATGAGGCGTTATGAAGGGCTTTGAAACGCTCCTCGCTCTCCCTCAGCTCTACCTGCGCCCGCTCACGATCTGTCACATCCTGATTGACGACAACGGCTCCTTCCACCTGATTGTTGGTGTCCAGAATGGGGGCAGTATAATTGAGGATAATTTTCTTTTTTCCATCAAATGCTTCAATTTCCAGGAGCTCGTCAACGATTGTCAAGCCTTTGTTCACGGTATGCTCCAAGGCCCAATCGTCTGGTGCAATCTCCTTTCCTGACGGCAAACGCCTGGCCTTGAAAACTCCGTATTCTTTCTGATCAACATTAGGTTGTGCACCCCATATATCAACTCCTGCAGGGTTGCCCTGCAATAGCTTCCCATTTTTATCTGCAACCCACAAACCTATGGGCAGGATCTCAAATACTTTTCTGAACAGATTCTCACTTTTGCGCAATGCTTCATCTGCCAGTCTACGTTCGGTGATGTCCCGACAAACTCCAATTACGCCAATGATATTCCCATCTGAATCACGATAAGGAGTTTTCAACGTCTCAAGCAGAATCTTTCGGCCATCAGGATAAGATATCTGTTCCTCATTATACCGGGGTTTTCCAAGTTCAAGCATGCGACTGTCGTTTTCCCTGAAAAAGTCAGCCTCTTCTTGGGGATACAGGTCATAATCTGTTTTTCCCGGGATATCTTCTTTGCAGTGTCCAATATGCCGGGCAAATTCAGTATTGCATCCAAGATATACACCATGAATGTCCTTGATAAAGATGATGTCGGGTATGGAATCAAGCAGAGAAATTAACAGGGCGGTTTGCCGCTGTGCCTCCAGTTCAGCCTTTTTACGTTCAGTAATATCCGTAGTGAACCCCTGATAAGCAACGATACGCCCATCTTCATTCCTCACAGCCCGGGCATTCATTGACACCCATAGAACCGTCCCATCCCGTCGAAGCCTTCGAGATTCATGGTTAACCACCTCACCCTGTTCTTTTATGATATGAATGAATTCTTTTCGGTCTTCAGGGTTGACATATACTTGTGTGGCTATGTCTGTGACAGACTTCATCAGTCCTTCAGGTGAGTCATAACCGTACATCATAGCCAGAGTCGGATTGGCCGACATGAAGATGCCATCAGGTGTAGACGTAAAAATGCCTATGGGAGCGCTCTTCAGGAGATCGTGTAAATCAGCATAGTTGTTTTGGCCGGACTCACTTTTTTTCTTGGAAGGTCGGGGCATGGTCAACTCCACAAAATGTAGTTACTATGATTGAAAAAGACCAAGGGCTTTTTTCTTACTGAATATTTTTGCTGATAAGTTAAACTACCGCTAAACGCAATAACATAAACCAGGAAGGAGGATTTGTTTTTATTGCTGGAACAAAAAACACGGCAGGCTAAAGGCAAGACTACGTGCATAGATGCTTGTCCTGCCTAAAATCAAAACTATCTGCTTCCTGATTCATCCTACCTTCCTCAAGATCCTGACCTTTGACCTAACTTTTCCTCGTAACCATTCCCGCCGACATGGAATGATTCGATTGATCTTGTTTGCAGTATTTGAAAATGGAGCAAACAGAAGACAGCCTTATGGCTTTGGCATACTCTTGGTCACGGCGATTTTAGAAAGAAGGGTGAAGAACTGACACCTTGTAGCAGTTTTGACAGTACCCTGAGGGAGCGTATTATAGTTTATAATTTTTTATCAAGTTATTTGTCAGAGCAAAATAACTTACACATACGCAACGTGCCAATGAAGAAATAAACTATTGAAATGGTTGGTGCCCGGGGCCGGAGTCGATTTTATCATAAAATCATTAAATTTCAATATGCTTAAAAAAACATACTACAAAATACCCCAGATCATACCCCAACCTTGAAATTATTTTTAACACTTAAAATGAAGCTAAATCAAATACAATAAAATAAGCAATTTATACAGATAGTCTCATGCTGCGGTACAGCCAAACAAAACAATCAAGAGTATATTATATTAGAAATAACTACTATCATGAAGATTTAACTGAGTGTTAAAAAAGTCCTTATCCAACAGTCCGTTCAAAAACCTCAAGTGACAGTCCGGCACCCACTTTT
>PWPY01000316.1 GCA_003558575.1 Desulfonatronovibrio sp. | reverse complement strand
AGATTATCGGCAATTGCAATAACGGAATTCTGGTTGACCCCTTAGATGAAGAAAAAATGGGTGAGGCAATTTTAGAGTATATTCAGGATAAGGATAAATGGAAAAATGCCTCTTTAAAAGGGATTAAGGGAGTCAAGGAGCATTATTCCTGGCAAACCCATGCAAAAAAGTATCTGGCAGAGATTAGAAGGCTGATTTCAACAAAGGCCAGAACAGCCCCACGACTTCCCATCATCAAGAGCAAGCTTCCTGTTTCAGATAAGGTTTTTATTACAGACATTGATAATACCCTGTTGGGCAACAAAAAGGCTCTTAAAGCTCTTCTTCGGGAAATGGGCAGGTTTAAGGAAAGTCTTGTCTTTGGTGTAGCAACAGGTCGTACCCTTGAAAGTACGCTGAACATCTTAGCTGAACAAAATGTTCCCATTCCGGAACTGCTTATTACTTCGGTGGGCAGTGAAATCTATTACGGCCCTAATATCCTTAAGGACCATGGTTGGAGCCAGCATATCAACTACAGGTGGAAGCCGGACAAGATCAGGGAAGTAATGAAAGAAATTTCCGGGATTGAGTTACAAAAGGATGAAAACCAGCGCCAGTTTAAATTGAGCTATAATTTTTTCCCGGAGAGTTTTTCCGGAATAAGGGCCATTCGAAAACTTATGCGGCGAAACGACCTGCATGCCAAGATTATTCATTCCCATGGCAAATATCTTGATTTTCTGCCCCTCAGGGCATCCAAAGGGCTGGCTATAAGGTACATTTGCATGAAGTGGGGGGTTGATTTCAAAAAGGTCCTGGTGGCCGGGGATTCAGGCAATGATCGGGAAATGCTTTCAGGTAATACTTTAAGTGTAGTGGTTGGCAATTACAGTTCAGAGCTAAGGAGCCTTCCACAGACACCGACCATTTATTTTGCTTCTGATGACTATTCAGCCGGTATTATTGAAGGTATGACATATTACGGATTTTTGGAGGATAAAGATGTTGATTAAAAGCAGTCAGGTGGAAATTGACTCTCCTGAATTAAGAAAGGCAGTATATCTTTTTTTAAGAGAACTTATAAAAATGGAAAAAGTTTTTCTATTACGTTCCGAATTAAAGGATATAATTGAGACTTTTTTTCAAGATGAAGAGCATTTAGAATATGATCAGGAACTGGTTTTTGATATTTTTAAAAACACCCAGGTAGCATGTATTTCCAGCCCATGGGTTTATCTTTCTGTCAGACCCCGGATAGGAAAGTGGCAGTACTTCAGATTTCATGTTGATGATGTTCTTTTTGATGAAATCGATGTCCACGATTATCTGCGTTTTGAAGAGATGCAGGTTAATAATACTCAGCTTACGGATGAGTTTCTTCTGGAAATTGACCTTGAGCCTTTTAACCGTGATTTCCCAAAACTTAAAGATGAATCATATATTGGCAAAGGGGTTGAATTTCTTAACCGCCATTTGTCAGGCAGGTTTTTTCAGCCTAATAAACAAGGCCATGAGAAACTTTATGAGTTTCTTCGTCTGCATCAGTGTGAAGGTATGCAGCTCATGCTTAATGATCGTATAGATTCTTTGCGTGAGCTTCAGGTATCATTGCGCAAAGCTGTTAAGTTTCTGAAGAAGAAAGATCAGAATGTTGAGTGGTCTGAACTGGCCAAAGATATGAAGGGACTGGGCTTTGAACCTGGATGGGGACGAAATAAACAGTCCATTCTTGAGAGTATCGAGCTTCTTCTGGAGATTATGGAGGCTCCGACTCCTCAGATTCTGGCGGATTTTCTAAGCAAAGTTCCGATGCTTTTCAAGCTGGTCATTGTTTCTCCTCATGGCTACTTTGGACAGTCCAATGTCCTGGGAATGCCTGATACCGGAGGGCAGGTCGTCTATATTCTGGACCAGGTAAGGGCTCTGGAAAAAGAGATGCATATCCAGATCAAGAATCAGGGGCTGGACATTGAACCTCAAATAATAGTTTTATCCAGATTGATTCCAGAATGTGGAGAGACAACCTGCAATCAGCGCATAGAGGATATTGTCGGCACAAGGAATTCCAAGATAGTGAGGGTTCCCTTTCGGTATCCCAGCGGAGAAATCGTCCAGCACTGGATATCCAGATTTCACATCTGGCCATTTCTGGAACGCTTTTCTCTGGATGCCACTAATGAAATCCAGGGAGAAATGGGAGGAAGACCGGATCTGATTATTGGAAACTACTCTGACGGCAATCTTGTGGCTTCTCTAATGTCTAAAAAGCTTAAGGTTACTCAGTGCAATATTGCCCATGCCTTAGAAAAATCAAAGTATCTTTTTTCATCTCAGTACTGGAAACACAATGAGTCCCAGTACAGGTTTTCCAGTCAGTTTACAGCAGATCTTATATCCATGAATACAGCAGATTTCATTATCACCAGTACTTATCAGGAGATCGCAGGCACAGAAGAAAGCGTTGGTCAGTATGAAACATATCAGTCTTTTACCATGCCTGATCTGTACAGGGTACTTAAAGGGATAGATGTTTTTGATCCCAAGTTTAATGTGGTTTCACCCGGTGCGGATGAAAACGTATATTTTCCATACTATGATAAAGACAGAAGGCTTATGGAGCTTCATGAAGAGCTTGACGAATTTATCTATGGTCCTGAAGGCGATCAGGCCAGGGGACAGCTTTCAGATAGGGATAAACCATTGATATTTACAATGGCCAGGTTAGACAAGATTAAAAATCTTCCCAGTCTTGTTCGCTGGTATGCCAGCAATGAAAAATTAAGAGAAATGGCCAATCTTGTAGTTGTCGCAGGATATATCAATAAAGAAGACTCCAGGGATGAAGAAGAAAGGGCAGGCATAGATGAAATGCATTCCCTTTTTGATGAGTATGACCTGCACAATCATGTCCGCTGGCGTGGTTCCAGGTTGGACAAAAACCTTACTGGAGAGCTTTACCGCTATGTTGCTGACAGCAGAGGCATATTTGTACAGCCAGCCCTGTTTGAGGCCTTTGGCTTGACTGTTGTTGAGTCCATGAGTTCCGGTCTGCCCACATTTGCCACGATATTTGGCGGCCCTCTTGAGATTATTGAGCATGGAGTGTCAGGGTTTCATATTGATCCCACCCATGAAGAAAAGGCCTGCCAAGTTCTAATTAATTTTTTCGATAAATGCGCAAATGATCCGTCTTACTGGGAAGAAATATCCTCTAATGGTATCAAAAGGGTTGATGAAAAATATAACTGGCGTTTGTATGCTAAGAAACTATTATCCTTTTCAAGAATTTACGGATTCTGGAAATTCGTGTCCAACTTAGAGCGGGAAGAATCAGACAGGTATCTTGATATGCTCTATTCTTTGAAAATGAGAAGCCTGTCCCAGTAAATTCAGATATAAATCTAAAGGACAGGGTGCGTGAAAAGTCAATTCAGACAAAATAAAATAACTGGCGAATGGGTCATCTTTGCTCCATCCAGGCGCAAAAGGCCTATGGACTTTGTCCGGGAAGAAATCAGGGATGATCTGGTTGGATATGATCCTGCCTGTCCATTCTGTCCCGGGAATGAGAATTTTCTGGACAGAGTGGTTTATGAGGTCAGGGACAACGAAGCCGGGATCTGGTCTTCACGTGCAGTGTACAACAAATTCCCTGCCCTTACCAAAGAAGGCCAAGACTGCAGGGCCCAGAGCGGCATCTATCTAAACAGCAATGGTTACGGCTCGCATCTGGTAATAGTTGAGTCTCCCAATCATGATGTTCAGCTTGGCAGCATGACCGTGAAATAACTGCTGATTGTTGTTGAGGCGTATCATCACTGTTATTCCATGCTGGCAAATGACCCTATGATCCTGCTGATCATGCTGTTTAAAAATTTCGGCAGATCCGCAGGTGCTTCTTTATATCATCCTCATTCACAAATAGTCGGGTCATGTATAGTGCCTAAGTTTGTCAGAAACAGAGAACAGGAGCAACAGCGCTATTTTGATGAAATGGGGCGCTGTGTTATGTGTGATGTCCTGAAGTTTGAGCTTGAACAGAAAAAAAGGCTTGTTTTTGAAAATAACAGCTTTGTGGTTTTTATTCCCTTTGCTGCAGAGGTTCCCTTTGAAATGTGGATCGTTCCGAGAAGACATGCTGCTGATTTTAACGATATTAATTCAGTGGAAAAGGCTGATCTGGCCTCAGGGCTGAAATGGGTCATGACCAGTATAAAAAACAAGCTGGGAAATCCTGATTATAATTTCGCCATAAATTCCTGCACCAGATACCGAAGTAATGAACCCCAGCTTCACTGGTTTTTGAGAATTGTTCCCAGGCTAACTACCAGGGCTGGGTTTGAGATTGGTTCTGGTATGTGCATAAATCCCTCCCTGCCTGAATCTGATGCCGAATTTTTAAGGAATTAGGCTTGTGAACAGACGCACCTTTGTATCTTATGCTCTATTTCTTTTCTGTTTTATGGTATTTTTCCCGGGTAAATCTGCTGCAGTGGATCCCCGTTATTCAGTTAGTGGACTCCCAAGAACCTTACTTGAAATAAAGGAGCTCGAGATAGAAGTAGAAGTGGCTACTGGTGAGGCTGTAAATATCGGTATGATGTTTCGGACATATCTGGCGAAAAATGAGGGGATGCTTTTTGTATTTGAGCCACCGCGAAGAACCGGGATGTGGATGGAAAATACTCTTATCCCTCTTTCTGTAGCTTTTCTAAGTGAAGATGGGATAATATTGAACATCGAGAAAATGGAGCCTTTGACCAGAGACCTGCACCTTTCCTCAGGGGTGGCTGCTTTTGCCTTGGAAATGAATCAGGGCTGGTTTGAGAGAAATGATGTCAAGCCAGGAGATGCTGTCAGAGGGCTGCCTAAATCCGAAAGTTCAAATTCTTACAAGTAACTTCAAAAAAACTGGACCCCGGATCAAGTCCGGGGTGACGGTTTAAGCACGCTTTTACTCTTTACCGTCATTCCGGCGAAAGCCGGAATCCAGGTTTTGATGGGT
>PWPY01000031.1 GCA_003558575.1 Desulfonatronovibrio sp. | reverse complement strand
TGGTGGAAGGCTTTACCGAATTTCTGCCTGAGAAACTGATTGCCGACGCTATTAACTGGGGTCAGCAACAGATCATTCCCTTGATTGAGGCACAACACGAACTGCGTTCAATCTGCGGCATAGATAAGATCATTGTCCCGGCTGAACCTGAAAAAGATCCTGAACTGGAAAAAATGGTCTCCGACCTGGTTGCGGCAGATCTGTCCAAAGCCCTTTTTATACCTGAAAAAATGGAAAGAAGAGACGCAAAAAGAGAAGTAGCCAAAAAATTCAAGGAAGCAATAGTTGAGCAGCTCGGGGAAGATTCTGAAAATCTTCCAAGAGCAAAACAATTATACGAAGAACTGGAAAAAAAGATTGTCCGGGAAAAAATACTGGAAAGCAAAACCCGTATCGATGGCCGGGATCTGACAACAGTCAGGCCTTTAACCATGGAGGTGGGGCTCCTTCCAAGGACTCACGGTTCAGCACTATTTGCCCGGGGCGAGACTAAATCTCTGTGCGTAACCACTCTGGGAAGCAGCTCAGATGAGCAACGCATAGAAACTCTGACAGGTGACAGCACCAAAAGTTTCATGCTCCATTACAATTTTCCACCTTATTGCGTTGGTGAGGCCAAATTTCTCAGAGGTCCATCCAGAAGAGAAATCGGGCACGGCATCCTTGCTGAAAGGGCCTTAACCCCGATTCTGCCTTCTGCTGAAGACTTTCCTTTTACCATCAGAATCGTTTCCGAAGTAATGGAGAGCAACGGCTCATCTTCCATGGCTACGGTATGCGGAGGCACTTTATGTCTTATGGATGCCGGCGTGCCCATCAAGCAGCCCGTGGCAGGCATTGCCATGGGACTGATCAGAGAAGGAGATGAATATCTCGTGCTCACGGATATTCTTGGCGACGAAGATCACCTTGGTGATATGGACTTTAAGATTGCCGGTACCTATGAGGGAGTCACGGCTGTTCAGATGGATATCAAGATTCCCGGCATCCCCATGGATGTCATGTATAAAGCTCTGGATCAGGCCAGTGTAGCCAAGAAAACCATTCTGGACAGCATGAGTCAGGCCTTGGACAAACCCAGAGCAGAACTTTCTCAATATGCACCCAAAACAGAAGTTGTTTACGTTGATACAGATAAAATCAAGGATGTTATCGGACCTTCCGGAAAAAATATTAAAGCCATTACTGCAGAAACAGGATCATCCATAGACATTGAAGATACTGGTAAAATTACTGTATTCTCGCCCACACAGGAAATTCTGGAAAAAACTAAAGAAATGATCCTGGTCTTCAATCAGAAAGCTGAGCTTGGAAAAGATTATGAGGGCGAAGTCAAGAGAATACTGGATTTTGGAGCAGTTGTTGAAATCCTGCCTGGTGTAGACGGACTGGTTCACATTTCACAGCTTGATACCAAGAGGATTGATAAGGTCAGTGATGTGGTCAGTATCGGAGATAAAATCAAGGTAAAAGTCATCGAAGTTGGGGACAGGGGCAAGGTGCGCCTGAGTAGAATGGCCGTTATTATGGAAGAAAATGGAGAAGAGTTTGACCTTGAATCAGCTGCATTCAAGCCCGGACCAAAAGGCAGAGGCGGAGACAGGGATAGAGGTCGCCCAAGTCGTGGAAGAAGATAATAACAATAATAGTAATTATTCGCCACATACGTAATATGGCTATTCAATGGCACTGGATTCCGGCTTTCGCCGGAATGACGGTAAAGAGTAACAGCTTGCTTTAACCGTCACCCCGGACCATATCCGGGGTCCAGGTCTTCTTGCTGGAACATGGTGAATAGCTACCAATAATATCAATTAAATTCTAAAAACAGCAGTGTTTTCTGCACACTAAAAAAGTTAGCTCTAAGCTGTCTTTAAAAATCAGAAAACACTGCTGTTTATTTTTAACAAGCTGAAAATTCCTCTGCATGGTAACTGCTGCGAACAAGCGGACCACAAAACATTTTAAGCCCCAGGTCTCTACCTGCTGCTGCGTATCTTTCAAACGCACCAGGACTTACATAACGATCCACCGGAAGATTGATACTATCAGGCCTCAAATATTGACCAATGGTTGCCAGATCACACCCTGACCCGGCAATACTTTCCAGAGCTTCAAAAATTTCCTCATCACTCTCTCCAAGCCCCACCATAATTCCTGTCTTAACTTTAATCTCTGAATTCTGACTGACATGACTTAAAATCTTCAAACTTGCGTCATAATCAGCTATAGGTCTTACTCTTGGATACAAACGTCTGACAGTTTCCATGTTATGCCCGATAACATCTGGTCCGGCCTCAATAACTTTATCTAAACTTTCAGTCTTACCCTGAAAGTCAGGAATCAAAACTTCAAAAGTAGAACCAGGATGGTCACTTCTAAGCCTTGCTATAACTTTGCTGAATTGGCCTGCTCCCCCGTCATCAAGGTCGTCCCGGGTCACAGAAGTTATGACGATATGTTTTAGCTTAAGTTTATGAACAGCTTGAGAAATTTTGGCCGGTTCATTGGGGTCAATCCATTGAGGATACCCTTTGGGTACGTCACAGAATGCACACCTTCTGGAGCAAACAGGTCCAAGGATCAGAAAAGTGGCAACCTTGCGGCTGAAACATTCAAATATATTGGGGCATTGAGCGCTTCTGCACACTGTACCCACCTGGAGATCATTGAGTTCGCGGTCCACAAGGGAAAAGTCTCCGGAAGAAGGCAGTTTTACACGCAACCATTTGGGTTTTCTAAACACTTTTTCTGACTGCATAAACCTTAAACGATGCTCCAAATAGACGCAGGGAATATTGGCGGTTAAGAATTGGAAAGGCTGATTTCAACAACCAAATCTCCGTGGGAACTACTGAAAGGTACTGCCAGAACAGGTACAGAAGGGATGTGATCAATTTTTTCTCCCTTGCCATGGATAACTTTGGGAGTGCCGGCGCTGAAACTGATGTCTGACTCTGACAATATGCTTCTGGCCTGGCCGGAAATCATATTGGTCAGCTCACCCACTGCATCTGCAATTTCTTCGTTAATCTCTGTAAAGTTTTCATAAAGCATGTTGTTTACAATGGTTAAAACAACTCCTTTACTCAAGCTGAGAGATATAACTCCGATTGCATAACCATCAATACCTACACTACCTGTAATATCTCCCACAGCAAGGCCATTATTATTCAAATAGGGCTTGCCTGGAGTGACTTCAACGTTAGCCATGGTAGAAAGGACATTGAGCACCGCTCTAAGGATGGGATTTATAAATTGTACATTATATTGCTCTGACATGAGCTGATAAATTTTTTATTTAAAATTAATAAGATGGATTTTAAAATAGTCTGAATTCTGATGGATTTCTCCAATTGAATCTCTAAACAAGGGATCTGGATATTTCGTGCAAAGCCTGACCATGTCTATCAAAGAGATCCAGCAGCACGGATTCTTTCACATTTAGAAGGTTAATATTTTCCTCAGACATCCCCGGCATTACATAGGACCACCCATTAGATATGGCAAAAGCATGGGCCATGTTATCAGCCAGTTGAATTATTGCTGCTTCCTTGGAGTTGGAGCCCTCCTCTGGTGAATGATGTGCTCCAACCAGAGTGATAAGCTTTTCAGGACAATCCCATTTTTTAAGAAGTGTTTTTCCAAGATGAGCATGACTATAACCCAGAATAACATTTTCGGCTTCCATGAGAGGAATAAAGCTTCCTCTGGAATAAAGCAACACCTGGAGGTAGGCCTGGGGCAAATTTTTCAAAAGCAATAATCGCCCTACATCATGCAGAAGCCCCACCGTAAAAAACTGTTCCCCTTCAAAACCTGCTGCCTGAGCTATGGATTTAGAAAAAATTGCACAGCTTATGGAGTGATTCCAGAATGTACGAACATCCATTAAATCCGGAGGGATATCCTTAAACATGGGGATGGCTGTTATACCTAAGGCTAAGCTGGAAACTCCTTCCACTCCAATAATGGCTACCGCCCGCTCCACAGATTCAACCTTTGTGGGAAAAGAATAGATGGAACTGTTGACCAGACGCAGCAACTTGGCAACCAGATTAACATCAAGGCGGACCACCTCTGCTACATGTGCAGCGCTGGTGTCTGGAGCCTTCAAGATTTCCTGCAGTTTAAAATAAGTATCAGGAACGGAAATTAATTCCATTTCATGGCTGACAATGTCTTCAGGACCACCTTCACCATGAAAAAAAAGATCTCTTCTGGATTGATGAGCTGTTGCCCTCAGCTCCTGCTCACAAGGCAAAATCCATGCGTTTTCCTTAACAAGACGATCCATGCTGGCATTGAGACTTTTTACATAAAGTCCGTTAAAAAAAGAGCTCCCTGGATTTACATAATAAAAAAAAGGGCGAACATATTCTTCACATCGCCTGGCCAAATCCTTCAAATCATTTTCTTTATCTCCGGAAACAATACTGACAGAACTTATTGCGAGATCCATAATAACTTGAATATCTTCTATGGAGAGCCTCGTTCCTTTAGCCAAATATACACTCTGGTCAACTCCAGGTATATCTCTGCTAAGGACCATTCCAGGTATCAAATGCTCAGTACAAACTTTTTTCACCTTAAAGCCTCCATCCATAATATTGAAAAGTTTTCACCCGAAGAAAAAATTACTGCCATGCGAGAACTCTTTTGCAAGCCAGGTATCAATCCATCCTCTGGTAAAGAATCCCCCCGGGTTTTCTCAAAGGCTGAAATATATTGGTTATAGAATGCAGGGATTCAGAATGTCCTAAAATAAGATGTCCATGGGGTATGAGGTTATCATAAAAAGCGTTAACTACCTTCTTTTTCATGGGAGGATCAAAATAAATTATCACGTTGCGACAAAAAACTATCTGTGACTTGGGAATCTTTTTCACAGCAGCTGATTCATTGAGATTTATCCTCTCAAAGACAACATCCTTCTGCACCTTAGGATTAATTTTGAAACCACCCGGCTCTTTGGTAAAATATCTGCTGATTATATCCTTGGGAGTATTG
>PWPY01000057.1 GCA_003558575.1 Desulfonatronovibrio sp. | reverse complement strand
GAGCTTGATGACAGGGTCATTGACGAACATATCAGGGCCTATGTTAATGACTGCAGCTATGACATGGGAGATAAGGGCGTTAGCGCTCTGTCTGTTTTAAAGAAAATAACAGGACTAACCAATTAGTAAACTTAAAAATTTTTTAGAGTCTGAACTTCCTGGAATTAACCTTGTGCTCCATAAAGAAATGCAGGTTCTGAATCCTCTGGTCAGACAGGTGGGAGAGCACGTGCTAATGGCTGGCGGCAAAAGGCTTCGTCCAGTATTGACCTTACTTACAGCGAGATGTTTTGGCCGTACCGGCCAGGATATATATCCTCTGGCCTGTTCTCTGGAATTTCTTCATTCAGCCACTCTGATTCATGATGATATCCTTGATAATGCCGAAGTAAGAAGAGGAAAAGATGCAGCCCATCTGGTCTTTGGATTGAAACGTACTGTACTGGCTGGAGATGCCCTGCTGGCTCTGGCTAATATGATTGTTGCCAGGTATGATGTGCCATCCATGAATTATTGCGTGGCTGAAGCAATTCTCAGGACTGCTTCTGGTGAGATTGAGGAGATTGGTAATATGCGAAACCCGGAAATGGATGAGCATACATATCTGGAAATTGTCAAAGGGAAGACAGCATTTCTGATTCAAGCGGCCTGCACTTGCGGAGCCATGGCAGCCCATGTTGATAAAGAAGCTCAGGAGCACGCATCGTTATTTGGTATAAATCTGGGCATAGCCTTCCAACTGGTGGATGACGCACTGGACTATGCAGAAGATGTCTCGCTGCTGGGTAAACCCCATGGCGGAGATTTGCGTGAAGGGAAAATCACCCTGCCTCTGATCTTTTATCTTAAATCAATATCAAAGCAAAAACGCCTGACTCTTCTTGATAAAATTTCAGAAAATTCTCTTGGTGAAAAAGAAATAGACGGTATCATTGTTGATGTACAAAGGTCTGGCATGGACCAGAAAGTAAGACAGGAAGCAGATAAATATCTGCAAAGGGCAGCTGAATCATTATCTACATTTCCAGATGTCCCGGAAAGGGGGTTGATGGAGGAAATGCTGGAACTTGTTAAGACAAGAAAATTTTGAATTAACAGGCAGCAATGGCGAAAACCAACCTGGACGCAGGCTTTATCCAAAAGTAGAAAAATGTGGTGAAAAATTACAGCAAATGCAGATTTTTTCAACATGCTGTTTAAATAAAAATAAACAGTTTTGGATCAAAAATGGACAATAATATTTCCAGAGAAATAATTAAACCTCTAAGGGACTGTTTAAAGCTGGTGTTTCCACCAGTAATGCCTCAGCTTATCAGGGAGGCGTCCAAAAATACCCCGGACTTTGGCGAATTGAGCAGAATAGTATCCATTGATCCAGGGCTCACAGTCACTATCATGTCTCTGGCCAATTCTCCATATTATGGCCTAAGCCAGAGAGTAACAGATCTCAAAAGAGCCATGGTTGTTTTGGGAAGTTCTGAGATTCTCAAATTGGCCATTGCCGCAACCATGAAAAAAAGCATTTATCGAAAAATGGGCAGGTGTGAGCATATTGAGTATCAGAACTGGTCTGTGATGCTCTGGAGTGCCATGGCCAGCGAGCTTATTGCCCGTGAACTCAAACTGCCTCAGGCAGACACTGTTTATGTTTGTGCTCTGGTTAAGGACTTGTCTCTATTGCTTTTATGCTGTTCAGATGATCCCAGGTTGAAAAAGTATGCAGGAATCTGCAAAAAAGAAGATCAGGGCCTGGTTTTACTGCGCCCTCACCAGCTTGATGAAGAAGAAGATGTATGGGGGGTAAATCATACTAAGCTGACAATGGATCTTCTTTCTTACTGGGGTTTTCCAGAAACTGACTGCAGGATGCTCTCCAGTCACCATGATCTCGAAAACATTCATGAATATGATAAGGTTGAACAGGCATTGATCCTTGGTACTTACTGGTCTGAAGTGGAAATGAGCGAAAAAAGCATTTCTCAGCTCTTTCGGGTAAGAAGCATTGCCAAAAATGTTTTGGGGCTTGATGAGGAAGTATTTGAGCGTATAAGGGGTATTGTATCCAAAAGATTTAAAAGCATGTGTACTGAGCTTGGGATTCATTCCGGGGAAAACAACGCACTTTATTATGACTTCCCTGTGGCCAGGATTCAGGATCTTTATTTTGCTGCACAGGAATTACTTGATGTTCATGGGGATCTCTATGATGTAGTCAGGACAGTGGCTAAACATCTGCACTGGCTGTGGGGTATGGATGACTTTGAAATCAGCCTTGTTTCACCCCTTACTGGTGAACATAATATTTATACTTCTTCAGCGGATAAAGGGCTGAGTGCAAGATCTGTACAGAAGAATCAGAGCGATAAATCATCTAAGGCCGGAGTGCTTTTTTTTCTGAAAGATCATGGTTACTTAACTCTACAGCGATCCGTTGCAGAGGAAACCTTAGCTGAAATGGATCTTTACACCAACTTTCTGTCCAGAACCTTTGAATCATATTTTTACAGAACCCTCAGAACCACATCCAAAGCCAGAATAATGGACTTTATGCCTGTTGCTGTGGCCAGGATATCCATTCAGGGAAAGATTCTCCAAGTCAATAAAAGGTTTATGGATATTTTTGATCTTGAAAATGAGCTGGCTGGAGATGATTTCTGGTCTCTGGCAAAGAAACTTGCCTATATTGAGTCTGACAGGTCCTGGGAAAATTTTATTCCTTCCGGAGCAAAAAAATTCAGTAAGCTGTTCTGCCCCTTAGAGCCCAGGATGGAGGGAAAAGATGTCCCGTGCTGGCATATGACCGCTCATCGCGTTGAAATGGATGGAACACCTCAGATTCTGGTCATGCTTGAGGACGTGGCTGAAATATCTACTCTGGAAAAGGATATTATAAAGCAGGGAGAGTATTTGCGTGGAATAATTGGCTCCATGCAGGATATAGTATTTACAGTTGATGAAACAGGGGAAATTCTTTTTTCCTCACCAGCACTCAAAAATGATCTCCTGGGTAAGAATTTTTTTGATATTTCTTCTCCCCTCTCTGTATTGAGTGTCTCCTGGGAGCCTGGTGTTTTATCAAAAATTAACATGCCGGTTGAAGTCAATATGTTTATGAACAACTCCAGCAAGTCTTTGGAGCTGATCTTTAACAGGTTAAGCTGTGCTTCATCTCCCCAATACTTAGTTGTAGGCAGGGATCTTACCGCCATCAGAAGGCTTGAAGAAAAAATTAAGAAACAGGCTGCTTTTGATCATTTGACCAAGGTTTTCAATCGCCATCAGTTTTCAATATTTTTGGAGCGAGAAACTCAAAGGGCCATGCGCACCAACCAGAAACTTGGTCTTATCTTTTTTGATCTGGACAGATTCAAGGAGTTTAATGATAAATTCGGTCATCAGAAGGGAGATGAGGCTTTGAAGAGTTTCGGCAGGCTTCTTGTTGATAACTCCAGAAGGGGCATGGACTATCCTTTCAGATTTGGTGGTGATGAATTTGTACTTCTTGTGACGGATACCAATGGCTCAAAAATGGAACAGTTGGTCAGAAGGCTCATTTCTTCCTTTGAAAAAGACTATGATTATGACCTGAGCATGAGTATAGGAATGGCCATAATGTCTGACAATGAAAGTAAAAAAGAATTTCTGGACAGGGCGGACAGGGCTTTGTTCAAAGCCAAGGAAATTAATAAAAATGCCTTTATCTGGGCAAAAAATACGTAGGAGTGCCTGAAGTTATGCTGGTCAAACTTGAACTTGGTCTGCTTCCAGGGATTGAGGATGTTCAAGGCAATAAAACTGCCCGAAAAATTAATCATGAACTTGGAATTCCTGTGGATTCAGTAAAAATAATTAAATGTTTCACCATTTCCGGAATAACCGGAATGCAGCAGCAGGAACTGCTTGAAAAGCAGGCTCTTTATGATCCTGTTCTGCATCATCCATCTTATTCTCCCCTGGCTGAAGATTTTGACTGGATCATTGAAGTCGGTTTCAAGCCGGGAGTGACTGACAATGAGGGACGGACCGCTACCCAGACCTTGAAGATGGTTTTGAACTCCCAGGATGAAAAGGTCCAGGTATATACCAGCAGACAGTTTCTTTTAAAGGGAAAGTTAGATAACGATCAGGTGAGCCATATTGCCAGGGATCTATTGGCCAATGAACTTATAGAAAGGTTTGAAATAAAGTCCCGGGCAGACTGGGATAAAGAGCCTGGATTTGCCTTAGTGGAGCCCAAGGTCACTGGCAAGGCCAGCGATGAAGTGCAGACCATCATTCTTGAAGGACTCAGCAATGAGGAACTCATGGTTCTCAGTAAAGAAAATGTTCTGGCCCTGAGTCTCGAGGAAATGCATACCATCAGGAACTATTATCAGGATGGAAATGTTCAGGATTTCAGGAAAACACTGGGACTGCCTCTTCAGCCAACAGATGTTGAACTGGAGTGCCTGGCTCAGACCTGGTCAGAGCATTGCAAGCACAAGATATTCAATGCAAGGATTGATTATGTAGATAAGGAAACTGGCACCAGGAGGACTGTTGACAGCCTGTTTAAGACCTGCATTACCAGCAGTACAGAGGATATTCGCCGGGAAAAGGGTGATAATGATTTCTGTTGTTCAGTATTTAAAGATAATGCCGGTGTAATCAAGTTTGATGAGGATTTGGATGTATGCATTAAGGTCGAGACCCACAACAGTCCTTCAGCTCTTGATCCTTATGGAGGTGCCTTGACAGGCATTGTAGGGGTAAACCGCGATCCCATGGGGACCGGGATGGGAGCAAATTTATTGTGCAATACAGATGTATTTTGTTTTGCGTCGCCATTTTATGATCAGGAACTTCCCCCACGACTTCTTCATCCCCGCAGGGTCATGGAGGGGGTGCGTGAAGGCGTGGAGCACGGGGGCAATAAATCAGGTATACCCACTGTAAATGGAGCAGTGGTGTTTGAAGAGCGCTATCTCGGTAAACCCCTGGTTTTTTGCGGTACCATTGGAAGTATTCCAGCCAGAATT
>PWPY01000020.1 GCA_003558575.1 Desulfonatronovibrio sp. | reverse complement strand
TGGGCAGGCTCATGAGCTTTATGCATGTACTGTCAGCAGTTGTTCTGGTTCTTCTGTTTTATTTTGTGCTTAAGGCGGGTGGACTTGGATCTGTAGATGAAGCTGGAAAATATCTGCAAAGGATAAGTGCCGGACTTATCTCTTTTGTGGGATTATTTCTGGCCTGGAAATCAATAAAGGCAATTATTCACGAACAAAGTGATGACCGCGGATGCTGCACTCCCGAGTCAGACAAAAAAGGAATATTGTCCCTGTGTCTCGCAGTGGGGCTGGTCCCCTGCCCAGGGGCAGCGCTCATTCTTTTCTTTTCCATCACCCTGAATATTCTTCCTGCGGGACTTATGGCCATGGTCTTTCTGGCTTCTGGACTCGCCCTCACCACCATCGGCTTTGCCCTGGCTTCTCTTTTTGCCAGAAACATCCTGGCAAGAATGGTCACATCCACAAATCTAAAACCCAGACTCTATCATATTCCAGCCCTTATAGGCGCTATTCTCATCAGCCTCTTAGGAGTAATACTCTTCTTCAATCCAGTTTTGTAGTAACATAGTCATCATTGCTGTCTGTTGAGGAGTTTTTTCTTTTGGCAAGGAAATCAAGCAATTATGAGGAGGCGTATCTTAATACGGTGACAAATAATTGTGCAGATTGACGCCGCCAAAAGGAAAAAGAACCGTTTCCGGATGAAAGCTACATAAACAAACCAATAATCAAAGGCATGCTCAAGATTGCAGCAACCGTCTGCACAGTAATGATGGATGCCATCATATCCAGACTTCCCCCCAGTTGTCTGGCCATGACATAAGCTGCAGCACCGCACGGCAAAGAGGCAAAAATAGCCACAATCAGCACGGAATCCTTATCAAGACCCATCCATAGAGCAGCTCCTCCCATAAGCAGAGGCAGTAAAGCCAGCTTAAAAATACTCGACCATATTATGGGCACGGCCTTGGATGCTATTCCCCTGAACTCAAGCCCTGCACCCACTGCCAGAAGCCCCAGGGACAGGGAAGCCTGGCTTAGAATGCGCACAACCTCATCAGTACCAAGAATAAGCTTAAGCCCTGTGAGGTTGGCTGCAACACCCATTGCGCAGGCCATAATCAAAGGATTTGTGATTAAAGAATAAAATGCCTGCTTCCATCCCTTAGACTGATTATCTCCATATCTGGTGACCACAGCCACACTGATAACATTGGCTAAGGGAACCATCACTGCAATGACCATGGCTGCCAGAGTAAGCCCTTTATCCCCGAGGAAAACAAAGGCCGCTGAAATACCTACATATGTGTTGGGACGAAGGCCTCCCTGAAACAGAGAGGAAAAGGCAGCATCAGAAATTTTTATCACAGGCCTAATGAGAATCATACTTAGACTTATAACCAGCATGGAGCTGGCCACCACCAGGGCCATATCCCAGAATCTTGCTTCACTAAAGTCTGCCCGGTACAGACTGAAAAATAAAAGTGCCGGAAAAAACACATAGTAAGTGATCTTCTCAGCCATGGGCCAGAAGGAGTTTCCAGGAAACTCTATGCGGTGAAAAAACCAGCCCAGCAGTATCAGGATAAATATGGGTGATAAGGACAGAATCACACTGTGCAAGCTGAAATGACTCCTTTATGAATTCTTTATGATTTAAAACCTGTACCTTAAGCCCAGAACATAAAAATCAGATGCCCCCCTGACCCCTCCGAAAAGACCAAATACGCCTGAACGGTGATGTATCCGATAAACCAGGCTGTATCTGGGATATTTGGGAAGGGTCATGGCAAGCTCAAAAGTCAGATAATTAAGTAGCCTCTGGGAATTATCTCTAATCTGTACCTCACGCTCAGGTGTTTCAGATGTCAGGGAAAGCCCGTCTCCCACAGCTAAGGACGTATGAAGGTACTCATTCCAGGGGAAATTATCATAGCGCAGCAAAAGGACTGCTATGTACTCCTCATAATCCTGGTATCCCTGTTTATGTCTACCGTGATGTTTGACAAACATGGCCTCAGCTTCCAGGCTGAAATCATCCCGGAACCTGGTCAAATGCCTGGAAAGTCCCACGCCATGCATATACTTTTTCTCAAACTTCCCAGGAATGTTAAAGGTAGCTTTGCCCACAGTGCGGTCAGTGTATACACCATTATAAAGACTCACTGACCAGTTATAGTCCCTTACTCTATCCACAGCCGATTCCTGCTCCGCACCGTGACAAGGAGCGGATACACTCAATAGTCCCAATAAAACAAGAATGATAAACACTTTCATTGCTGCTTTTCTCCGGCCTGATCTGCCTGATTTAAATTAACGCTTTCCTTGGCGCTGCACTAAAAAACCACTCTGTATAAAACCTACACAACCTTGAAACATCGACCTGATCCGAAATTCAGCTACCTCTATATTTTTTACTGCTACAGTAGTCCACCTTTTTGTAAATAAACTGGCAAGATAAAATACAGTAACATTCCCATATTGCCATTTCTCAGGGCTTGCTTTATGAATAAGCGCAAGTTTTTGCACCTGAACAAATCCTGAGAAATGAAGCTAAATACCTACGAAGAATTAATAAAATCAAAAAAATCAGCCAAAAAATTTTTGTTGAAATTTTGTTGGAAAAACCATCAGAGGCACTGTCCGAGATGTGTTCATAGAAAACTATATAATCTTGACACAGGAAGACGCAGATGCGCCCGTTGTAAATACACTTTCCACGACTTTACCGGCAGGTTCGTCAACTTTGCCAGACTGTCCCCAAGACAATGGCTGAGATTCATTAAGCTTTTTGAATTAGAGGTTCAGCCTGAGATGATGTCTGCGCAACTCGGAGTAAGCTACAACACCATTCGCAAGGCCCTGGCCATTTCAAGACTTTCTGTGCTGGCTGGCTCATTAGATGGACCTCAAATAATTAGAAATCTTGACCTGATTTCCCTTTTACGCGGTACTGGACAGTACCTCCAGACATCTCCTGTAATGGGCATACTTCCTATCCAGGACAGGATATTTATAGACTACCTTCCTGATATTGACATTGAAACAGTCCTGCATTTTCATGTCAGCTTCTTCCTCCAGACCAGAAACATGGGCCGCATTATCTATACTGCCCCTTATAAAAAATATTTGAGTTTGATAACCTGGGACAATGGTCTGTTTTCCCAACATAAAATATCCCCTTGCACTGAGAAACTCCCCTTAGATATGGACAAAAATTTTTGGGGCTATGCTGGACCTAAGCTTGGCAAATTCAGAACAGCTAATCCCCTGAGACTCCTGTTATACCTCAAAGAACTGGAATTCAGATTTAACCATCTCCATGAAGATCCATTCCCTGCCCTTTGTTCAAGACTATGCTCCTTTGTGCCAGAACTTGAATAAAAAAAATATTTTGACTTTTCCTTCCCACTAAAGAATCCACTATAATAAGTAAAAGGCAAGTCTGTCTCACAGGCAGAGCAATAATCACCTTTTAGTTTTTTATTTTTAGAAAAGGCTGGTTTGTATGCAACATTTATCACTTCCTTTTTTTGGACTTGGATTTGATCTGACCCAGGTAGTTGAAACTGCCAGGTCTATGATCTTTTCGAGATACTTTGTTCCGGAAAAAGGATTTACAGAGGCGAATTTTACTCCCTGGGGTATTGATCTGCTCACTTTTCTGAGCAGAGAAATCAGAGGTAGTTAACGTCAATCAATTTTCAGGAGGAATTATGGAATTAGGCCGGAGACAATTCATCAAGCTGTCGGCTACAGCAACCGCTGTAACCGCCTTTGGCGGACTGGGCTTTAATCTTAAGCCCACAGTTGCCAAAGCCCAATTGCTGCAGATCAACTGGGCCAAGGAAAGCACCACCATCTGCTGTTATTGCTCAGTTGGGTGCGGACTTATTGTCCACACATCCAAAGAAGGACCCGGACGTATCATTAATACAGAAGGTGATCCTGACCATCCCATCAATGAAGGCTCCTTGTGCGCTAAAGGTGCCTCAGTCTATCAGCTGGCTGAAAACGACAAGCGCGTAACCCAGGTTTTGTACCGGGCTCCCAAAAGCTCCAAATGGGAAGAAAAATCCTGGGACTGGGCCCTGGACCGCATTGCTCAAAAAATCAAGGAAACCAGAGACAAAACTTTTGTTGAAACCAATGCTCAGGGGCAGGTTGTCAACCGCTGTAACGGCATTGCTTCTGCAGGTTCTGCTGCCTTAGATAATGAAGAACTCTGGCCATACCAGTCTTTACTCAGATCATTAGGCCTGGTCTATATTGAGCACCAGGCACGTATCTGACACAGCGCAACTGTTGCGGCTCTGGCAGAGTCGTTCGGACGCGGTGCAATGACCAATCACTGGATTGACCTTAAAAACAGTGACTGTATTCTGATGATGGGCAGTAACCCTGCTGAAAACCACCCTGTTGCCTTCAAATGGGTACTCAAAGCAAAGGAACAGGGAGCCAAGCTTATCCATGTTGACCCCAGGTACACAAGGACCACTACCCAGTCACATC
Source organism: Desulfonatronovibrio sp. (assembly GCA_003558575.1). Taxonomy (GTDB): domain Bacteria; phylum Desulfobacterota; class Desulfovibrionia; order Desulfovibrionales; family Desulfonatronovibrionaceae; genus Desulfonatronovibrio. The sequence continues at coordinate 541 of PWPY01000020.1, read as the reverse complement.
TTTACGTACCTCTGCGCTCAGGTTCTGACCTGGCCTTCCTCGGCGGTATGATCAAATACCTTCTGGATAATGATCTTTATTTCAGAGATTATGTTGTCAATTATACCAATGCCTCATTTATCGTAGGCAAGAAATACAGCTTTAATGACGGCCTTTTCTCCGGGTATGATCCTCAGACAGCCAGCTATGACAAGTCATACTGGGCCTTTGAAACTGACAGACGAGGCGTTCCTCAGCGCGACAACAGGCTGCGTAATGAACGCTGTGTGTTCAATCTCATGAAAAAACACTATGAGCGTTACGATCTGGACACTGTATCCTCTGTAACAGGAACTTCCAAAGAAGAGCTCTTAAGTGTTTACAAGGCGTTCGCTGAAACAAGAAGTCCGGATAAAGCCGGAACCATCATGTATGCCATGGGCTGGACCCAGCACACGGTGGGCGCGCAGATCATCCGCACCATGGCCATGATCCAGCTCCTGCTGGGCAACGTGGGCGTGGCCGGCGGCGGAGTAAACGCCCTGCGCGGAACCTCCAACGT
>PWPY01000046.1 GCA_003558575.1 Desulfonatronovibrio sp. | reverse complement strand
TTCTACTTTTGGATAAAGCCTGCATCCTGGTTGGTTTTCGCCATTGCTGCTTGTTTGACCAGTCCTGAGCCCGTTAGTCAAAATCATGGATAGAGACGGACCTTCGGCTGCATGAATAGACTAATGGTTTTGACTTACGGGCTCATGCTGGGAGTTTGCAGCAAAGGAAAAACAATCAGGATCCAGGCTGCCCTCACAGCATGGTGAACAGATACAAGACTTTTTCAATAAACTGATTTATAAATATTCTATGGAGCTGGACGGATTGTCGCGGTCCAGCACCCACTTTAACCACGGATTACTTTCAGTAAATAAAAGTGAAGAAATTAAAGCAGATTTAATTACATCATAGTTTCCGTTGTTAAAGTGGGTGCTGGATGGAGGAAAGTCCGGGCTTCAAAGGGCAGGACGCTGGGTAACGCCCAGTGGAGGCGACTTCAGGAAAGTGCCACAGAAAACAGACCGCCCGGCACTCACTTTAAAGACGGATGGCTTTCAATAAAGATAAGTGAAGAGATTAAATTTTTTTTATCAGATAGTAGATTCCGTTGTTAAAGTGGGTGCCAGGTAAGGGTGAAACGGTGGGGTAAGAGCCCACCAGTTGTCGCGGTGACGCGGCAAGCTTGGCAAACCCCGTTCGAAGCAAGGCCAAATAGGGAGACGCTTGAGGCCGGCCCGGCCAATGTCTTCGGGTAGGCTGCTTGAGGTCTGAAGTAATTCAGATCCCAGATGAATGACAATCGGTTGCCTGTTGTACTCAACAGATAACACACAAAACCCGGCTTATAGTCCGGCTCCATTTTTTATACTATGAATATATGGGCTGTTGTTCTTGCCGCAGGTCAAAGCTCCCGTCTTTCTAAAGGGGGTATTGAGTCAAAAAAACAATTCCTTGAATACAAAGGCTGTCCACTTTTCTGGAACAGTGTTCTAACCTTTGCCCGTTCCTCAATCATTAATGGAATCATAATCACCTTTCCCATAAGTGAATTCTCAGAATGTGAACAGCTTGTTCAAAAGCTTATGCTGGCCAAACACCCTGGAATTCCTGTAAAATGTTGTTTGGGTGGTGAACTGCGTCAGGATTCTGTATACAATGCTCTCATGAATCTGCCCGATGAATGTGATCATGTCATGATCCACGATGCTGCCAGACCTTTTTTTCAAGCAGCCTTGGTTCACAGCCTTGCAAAAGAAATTGAGGCTGATGATGGAGGTATAATTCCTGTAATTCCCTGTACAGATACGGTTAAGAAAATTAAAGAAGGTCAGGTGCTTGAAACCCTGATTCGTGATGAGTTGGCTCTGGTCCAGACTCCTCAGTTTTTTCCCAAAGATATCTTGATCAACAGCCACAGCATTGCCAGGGAGGAGAACTTCATGGTAACTGATGACGCCTCTATGGTTGAGAAATCAGGATTCACTGTAAAAATTGTACTGGGACATGAATCAAACGCGAAAATAACTACCTTAGAAGATCTTAAAATGATAAACAAAACAGCTGACACTGCCCTGCCCTGCACAGGATTTGGATATGACGTGCATCGTTATGGTGGGCCAAGGCCCATGGTTCTCGGGGGTATTCCCATATCAGGGTCCCCGGGGATATACGCCCATTCTGACGGGGATGTGCTTTTACATGCTCTTGTTGACGCTATTCTGGGGTGCCTTGGAAAAGGAGATATCGGTGATATTTTTCCAGATACTGACCCCAGGCTTGAAGAAATGAGCAGTACGGTTTTTCTATCAGAAGCCCTGCTCCTGGCTCAAAAAGAAGGGCTGCGAATTACCCATGTGGATATAACCATTGTTGCTCAAGTCCCGAAGATTTCTCCTTTTAAAAATCAGATAAAATCCAGCCTTGAGGCACTGATGGGCCTTGAAGCTGACCAGGTGAACATCAAGGCCACAACAGAAGAAAAATTGGGATTTACCGGCTCAAAACAGGGGATCAAAGCCATGGCTGTTGTCAGTGCCTTAAAAAACATTAAAAAGAAAGGACTGTAAAATGTTGATATACAATACAGTATCCCGGCAAAAGCAGGAATTTATTCCCATTAAAGACAAAAAGGTTAAAATGTATGTTTGCGGGATTACAGCTTATGACTATTGTCATATTGGACATGCCAGGTCCACTGTGGTCTTTGATGTTATGGTCAGACATCTTCGTCAGACAGGCTACCAAGTAACCTTTGTACGCAATTTTACTGATGTTGATGATAAAATTATCAACAGGGCAAAAATTGAAGAGCTTGATTCCAATCAGGTGGCAGAAAAATACATCAAGGCTTTTTATGAAGATATGGATCGCCTGAATATTTTAAGAGCTGATATTGAGCCTAAGGCAACAGAACACATCCAGGAGATGATCCATCTGGTCCAGACCCTTGAGCAAAAAGGATTTGCTTATTCAACATCCTCTGGAGATGTTTATTTCCGGGTACGTAAAATGGATCATTACGGTAAGCTTTCAGGCAGAAATATTGAAGAACTGCAATCAGGAAGTCGAATTGCCCCAGGAGAGGAAAAAGAAGATCCTCTGGATTTTGCCCTCTGGAAATCTTCTAAGCCAGATGAACCTACATGGGATAGTCCCTGGGGACCTGGCCGTCCCGGCTGGCACCTGGAATGCTCTGCCATGAGTGAAAAATACCTTGGAATTCCCTTTGACATCCATGGCGGTGGCCAGGATCTGGCCTTTCCCCATCATGAAAATGAAATGGCCCAGAGCGAAGCAGCCTTTGGCAAAGAATTTGTAAAGTACTGGGTTCACAATGGTTTTGTTCGGGTAAATTCTGAGAAGATGTCCAAGTCTCTGGGAAATTTTATAACCATCCGGGATATCCTGACAGAATTTCACCCTGAGGTCCTGCGTTTTTTTCTACTTACCAAGCATTATAGGAGTCCTTTAGATTATTCCACTGAATATCTGTTGGAAGCAGAAAAAGCCATAAAACGTGTCTACTCGACCATTACTTTACTGCAGCAGGAACTGTCCAAAAGCAAATGGAGCAAAGGACAGGATTTTTCCTCTGTGGATAAAGAAATTCAAGATATTCGAGATAAATGGCAACAGGCCATGGATGATGACTTTAATACTGCTGAAGCCCTGGGCTATGTATTTGGTCTCATTCGTCTTGCTAATAGAATGATTGAGGATAAGTCTTTCAGAAAAAGTGAAGCAGGCAGGCAGATTATGAATACTATCCTGGACACCCTTGAAGAATGGGGTACTGTCCTGGGACTGTTTACAAGTACTGCCTCTGAATTTATTGATGAACTGAAAAGTATCCGTTGCAAACGTAATAATATTGATCCTGACAGCATCCAGTCCCTCATAGAGCAGCGCCAGGAATCCAGGAAAAACAAAGATTTTGCCCTGGCTGACAAAATCAGAGACGAATTGGCTGGAAAAGGCATTGAAGTAATGGATACCCCTCAGGGAGCAAAGTGGGACTTTGCTTAACAGGCGGATAATATCCCTACGCGGACTATGGCTGCAACCCAATAAAAGAAAAGAGTGCTGTATCAAAACTTTTTTGTGTGCTTTTGTGGTATTTAGTGCGAGTTATCTTCCTGCATTTATGCAGATATCAAATGACTTAAGAGTTATCGTTGGCCACTATATCACTCAAACCACACTAAACTGTTAACTAAGGAGAATAAATGGATTTCCTGTTGAACATTTTTGAAGAAATTAAGTGGGAGCCAATTATTGCCACATCCATCAGAGTGATTTTCATTTTGATTGTGGTTTTTTTAATAAAAAATCTGGTTAGAGCTGCCCTTGAAAAATTTGAAGACAGACTTGTTCAGCGCGGAAAAATTACGGGAGAACCTCCTTCAGAAATTCAAAAAAGATATGAGACCCTGATCAGGTTACTCAGACAGGGGGTTTTCATTGCTTTATGGTTTATTGCCGGTCTTGTGCTGCTCAGAGAACTGCGGTTTGAGATAGCTCCCATTCTTGCGGGTGCAGGCATAGTTGGCCTTGCCGTAGGATTTGGGGCTCAGAACTTGGTTCGTGATGTTATTTCAGGTTTTTTCATAATCATGGAAGACCAGATACGCGTGGGTGATGTGGCTGTAATAAACGGAACTGGAGGGCTTGTGGAAAAGGTTAATTTCAGAACCATTGTTCTGCGTGATCTTACTGGTACTGTTCACATCTTTCCCAATGGAACCATCAATACACTCTCAAATGTTACCAATAACTGGTCTGCTTATGTCTTTGATCTTGGGATAGCCTATAAAGAAGATACTGACAAAGTAGTTGATATTATTCACACGGTGGGCAAAGATCTTAAAGAAGATGAATATTTCGGACGACTTATGATTGAAAATCTTGAAGTTTTTGGAGTTGACAAGTTTGCTGATTCTGCGGTTATGATCAGAGGACGAATTAAAACCAAGCCCATTAAACAATGGGAGGTGGGCAGAGAATTCTTGCGTAGAATCAAAAAAGCCTTTGATAAAGACGGCATTGAAATTCCCTTTCCCCATCGGTCCATCTATTTTAAAGAATCAGATAAACCCCTGGATCTTAAGCTTATTGAACAGGTTGCCCCTGGACACAAATCCAGTTCACTGTGAATTACCCATTCCCTGAAAATATAAAGATAGCAATAGGATACCAGCTCAGTAAATGTCCTCAAGTGACAACTCTTGGGGTCTGCCCTAATCTGAATGACTACCCCAGGGACAAGATTGAGCTTATCCGCAATTCGTCAAAAATCTATTTCCCTACTTCACTTTATGCAGAAGTATTCATGACCATGGGCAAGGAAATATTTCCTTCCATTGGGTCATACCGTTTTGTGGGGGACAAGATTAAACAGACTGTTTTGTTCAAGTTGACAGGACTGCCTGTTCCCTTCACTAAATTTTACTACGGTCCAATACAGCAGAAAAAAATACTGTCTCATTTTTCATTTCCTTTTGTTGCCAAAGCAGCCAGAAATTCTTCACGAGGGTATGGAGTCTGGCTAATCAACAATAGTCATCAGCTTGATGCTTATCTTGAAAATAAGATCGGAAGAGCA
>PWPY01000161.1 GCA_003558575.1 Desulfonatronovibrio sp. | reverse complement strand
TATGCTTCAGCTTCTGGAGAAAAGCACCCTCGAGGCTCAACAGGCGGAATATGCGGACCTGGCCATTAAAGCTGGACAAAGGTTGACAGAACTTCTCAGCAATATTCTGGATCTTTGCAAAATCGAAAAAGGAAAAATTGTTGTTGAAGATAGCCCTTTGATGATCAAAACAATTTTTGATCAGGTCTTTGATGCCTTCAGTCTTGTTTGTCAGGAAAAAGGCATTGGATGTAATGTTTATGTTGATGAGAAAATTCCATCTCCTCTCAAGGGCGATGCCATTCGTTTGAAAAATATACTATTTAATCTTGTGGGCAATGCCATTAAATTCACTAATAGCGGTGATGTAAGCCTTGAGGCATATTTGTTGAGTGAAGCTCCTGCTGGTAGCGTAAATGTCCTTTTCATTATCAGCGATAGTGGGGTGGGAATTTCGGAAGAGATGCAGGAAGCCATTTTTGAGCCTTTTACCCAGGCTGAAGGCTCGTACACAAGAAAATTTCAGGGCGCAGGACTCGGCCTGTCAGTGGTTAAAAGAATGATCAATATTCTTAAAGGGAGTATCAGTTTTGAAAGTCATGAAGGCAAAGGAACCAGCTTTTATATCTCTTTGCCATTTAAAGTTTTACAAACAGATTCAGTGAAAGACCAGACTGGCAAGACTGTTGCAGCGCAGGATCAGGGGAATGATAAGAAAAAAATTCTTGTGGTCGAAGATGAACCAACCAATCTGTTCTTTGCCCAGAAGATGCTTGACAAGCTTGGTTATGAAACAATGAGTGCTGATGACGGCATAACAGCTTTAAGTATTCTGGAGAGGGAAACCTTTGACTGCATTCTCATGGATGTTCAGCTTAAAAAAATGGATGGGGTGCAGGCTACTACGATGATCCGAAAACATGATGGATCAAAATTTAACCCTGACATTCCTATTATTGCAGTCACTTCTTATGCCATGGAGTGTGATAAGGACAGGTTTATGGCTGCCGGAATGAACCATTATCTTTCAAAACCCTTAAGGACCATTGATCTTAAATCAACACTTGAAAAAGTTTTTTCCTGAACTGACAATTAATGGTTCTGAATCGTAAGGGCTTACCATAAATAATCCCACCTGATTTTTTCATGTATTCTTTTGCCATTTCTCTGAATAAGACTATCTTGATCCTGGTTACGTGCTGTCATGTTTTTTTAATCGCTGATTCAGGGCCTGTCTTGAGATACCCAGAATTTTTGCTGCTTTGGACTGGTTTCCGTTTGACTTGTTTAAGGCCAGAGAGACAAGCATTTCAGAAGCCTGCTCAAGAGTTGGCAATGGATCTGAAAATTCCCAGTTCTTAAAATGATTTGAGGATTCCTTTGCAGATTTGTTCGGCAATTCAATTCCCTGGAGCCGACACAGTTCTTTTTCCAGAATTTTAAAGCCTCCTTTGGCCAATCCTTTGTAAATCAGGGAGCGCAACTCTCGAACATTACCAGGATAGTCATATGTTCTGAGAAGCTCAATGAGGCTGCTGCTCATCTTTTCCCTGTTTATATTCAGGTCACTGCAGGCGCATTGATGAAAATATTCTGCAAGAAGAGCAATATCGTCTAAGCGCTGCCGTAGTGGCGGAAGGTGAATATGGTAGGCATTGATCCTGTAAAAAAGGTCCCTTCGAAACTGTCCCTCCTGGATGCTTTTGCCAAGGTCCCTGTTAGTAGCAGCTACTATCCTGGCCTTTGATTTTTTGGGTTTGTCAGAGCCAAGGGGATAATAGGTTTTGTCCTGAATTAAACTCAAGAGTTTGACCTGCGATGAATGCGAAAGATCACCAATTTCATCCAGAAAAAGGGTTCCCTGTTCGGCCTGTTCCACCAGGCCATTTCTTGTTTCTCTGGCATCAGTAAATGCACCCTTGACATGACCAAAAAGGGTATCAGCAAAAACATTATCATCAAGTCCGGCTGAATTAAGACTTATGAAAGGGCCTCCGCGCTTACTTGCCTTATGGATGGACCGTGCTGCCAGGTCTTTTCCTGTCCCGGTTTCTCCAGTGATAAGAACAGGATCAGCAGTTGGTGCGATAACCTCCATATAGCTGAAAAGGGATTTCATTCTTGCATCAGCAGTAATGATTTCAGCAAAATGATCCGGATTGTCCAAATCTCCAGTCAAAAGCTTGCTTTTAAGAAGCAGGTTCTGATTTACAAGTGAGGAATGACGCAGTGCCCGGCGTACAGTGGTAAGTAACCTTTGAGGGTCAACCGGCTTAACCAGGTAGTCAAATGCACCTTTTTTCATGCAGCTGACAGCAGTTTCGGTTTCATTGATTCCTGTTATGACTATGACCTGCACCTCAGGACATTGAATGCATACCTGCTCAAGTACCTTCTCTCCATGAATCTGGGGCATGAAAAGATCAAGAAGCAAAACTCTGCAATCCAGATTCGGCAGCATGTCGAGGATTTCCTGGCCATTGCTGAAAGCCTTGATGTGACTAAAACCTTCCGTCCTAAGGGTAATAAAAAGACTGTCTAACAGGTTTTCTTCATCATCAACAATATAAATGCTCTGATCTGGAATGTTGTTGTTCGTATTCATGGCTATAAAAAATGTTATTTATCCGCGTGGGGCAACATGAACGTAACGGTTACCTCTGTGCCTTTGCCCGGAGTTGACTCAAGATGCATCTGTCCATGATGGTCCTGAATAATGGAAGATGAAATGGCCAATCCCAGTCCTGTCCCTCCAGTTTCCCGTTTAGTGCTGAAAAAAGGATCAAAAATACGCTTCATATTTTCCGGAGGTATTCCAACACCCTGATCAGTTATTTTGAATCCCACGGATTTTTGTTCAATGTTATGAAAAGTCTCCAGGAATATGGATTGAGATTTTTTATCAAGGGCCTGCCCAGCATTTATGAGCAGATTAACCAAAACCTGTTCTAATTTTTGAAAATCTCCTAGAAATAACGGAAGGTCCGACTGAAGGTTCAGCCTGAAGTTGTCAGTAAATCTGGACATGGTTTTCTGAACAAGAGTCATAGCCGACTCAGCAACTTCATTGATGTTGATATATCTGCTCATATCCAAAGGTGTCTGCCTGGCAAAATCCTTTAGTTCAGATACAATTTTACTTATCCTGGTACTGCCTTCTTTTACTCCAGAAAATAATCGAGCTGTATAATCCTTCATTATATTAAAAGGAAGGCCGGCAATTCTGAATTCTGTTTCAGTACGCTGGTAAGCTTCAAGAACAGGGAGGGAATCTTTCCATACATTTTCAAGGATAGGTGTATTGAGCATGATCAGATTGTTGGGATTGTTTATTTCATGAGCCACCCCGGCAACAAGAGTGCCCAGGGCAGACATTTTTGAGGCCTGAGCCAGATGTTCCTGCTGTTGTTTTTTCTTAATCTCCAGGGCTTTTTTCTCGCTGATATCCATTATCATGCCCATGGCAGAGATACTTCGCCCGCCTAAGCTGGTCTGGGCTGCGCCAATCATTCTCAGGCATTTGATTCTCTGGTTTACAACAATGCGAAAATCAAAGTCAAAAGATTCAAATGAATTGAGAATTTTTTTCCAGACCCGGGATACTTCCAATTGGTTTTCAATATGAACAAGCTTAAGAAATTCTTTAAAACGTATCTGCTGGTAATTCCTGAGACCCATTATCCGTAAAAATCCGTCAGAACCCGAAAAAACATCATTTTCAGGATCATATTTCCAACTGCCCATACCAGCAACTTCTTCAGCCATTTTTAAATCCATATTACTCTGAATCAGTTCCTGCTCAACCTGCTTTCTTCTGGTAATATCGTGTATGATGGAATAAAGCATGGTTTTTCCTTCAATGACAATGGGTCCGCTGAACACTTCAACATCTCTGATTTCTCCTGTGGACAGGCGATGTTTGAAGTAGAACTGGCTTCTGGATTCTTGCTTAGCTTTCTCCATCTCTACAGCTACTTCTTCCTCTGAAAGTACATTCAGATCTGAAATTTTCATGGAAGTAATTTCATCAACCGGCCAGCCATAATATGCAACTGCTGCCTGATTGGCTTCAACAATCTTTCCAGTACTGGGATCGATAATGAGCATAGCTGAATGATTATTCTGGAACAGAGATCTATACCTGTGCTCACTTTCCTTCAGGGCTTTTGTTCTTTTTTCAAGAAGTTCTTCCATACTGAACAGGGCTTTTTCCCGGCGAACCCTTGAACATAGATCAAGAATGTATAGAGGATCAAAAGGTCTCAGGGCGTAAGCTGAGGCTCCGTGATTAATCCATTCCACAGCAAGTTTTGGTGAGGGATCATCCGTGGTCACAATGAGAGCGGTTTCATTGCGGATACTGCGCAGACTGTGAACAAGCATACTGAAAGCTGAAGAAATGTTCTGGTCAAGGATGGCAATATCATAAAGGGTTGAATTAAATTTATCTGTGCAGTCATTTTCAGAATTGACCAGCTCAACATGGTAGCCACGGGATTCAAGAACCTCTCGCAGCTGATAAAACATTTTCCGGTCATGACCTGCCAGCAAAACCATAGGTAAAGACAGGATTCCATCTCCTGAAACAAGGGATTTGATTACCTGGATGAATTTTTTCTTATCCACAGGAGAGGACATAAACCCATTGGCACCCATATCAGTTGCTAAGCGCTGGTTTACTTCACCAGCAAAAGTCGCTGAAACAACGAGTATCGGTATATGATTAAGATGATTATATGTGTGAGATCGTATTGCCCGGCAGAAACGCCAGCCATCCATGCCGGGCATATTAAGGTCTGTTACAATTAAATCAGGGATTTTTTGAGTTGAAAGAACTTGAAGCGCATCTTCAGCCCCATGGAAGCCTCTGGCATTGAACCCATTATTTTCAAGCAGCCATAAGAGGTATGCAACCTGTGTAGGATCATCATTAACTACATAAACAAGAGCACTATTACTATCTGAAGAATTGAAACGCATTAAGGGTTATCCTCTTCAAAACTGAGCTGATTCAAAAAATTGAGAACATATGTTTATAAGTAATTTGAATTTTTTGAGTAATAAATTCAGAATATTATGGCTT
>PWPY01000050.1 GCA_003558575.1 Desulfonatronovibrio sp. | reverse complement strand
TTACCTCACCAGCAGATAAAAGTTGAAATGAATTGGACAATGCCCCAGGAAGTCCGGCTACGATACCTGCAAAAATTATTAAGGAGATACCATTGCCGAGACCTTTAGCGGTTATTCTTTCACCAAGCCACATAATGAAAATCGTACCAGCAGTAAGAGTAAGGATGGTGGTAAATCTGAATCCCCAGCCTGGCTCCATAACGATTGAAGCACCACCAGGACTGGTCATATTTTCCAAGCCAATTGAAATGCCGACTCCCTGGACTAAGGTAATTAGAACAGTTCCATACCTTGTCCACTGAGTGATCTTCTTCCTTCCTGCTTCTCCTTCTTCCTTTTTCCATTTGGACAGTGTGGGGCTGACTACAGTCAGCAACTGCATAATAATTGACGCTGAAATATATGGCATTATCCCAAGGGCGAATATTGAAAAATTCTTCAATCCACCACCTGCGAACATATCAAAAAGTCCAAATAATGTATTCTGGGCGCTTTCAAAAAAATCAGAAAGTGCGTCACCATCTACGCCAGGAAGAGGTATATGTACACCTATTCTGTAGACGGCTAAGAGCAGAAAAGTAAAAAGAACTTTATTTCTAAGTTCTTTGAGGCCAGATTCTCCGGTCTTGGACTGTTTTACCACTTATACTATCCTTCCAAAGCTGTGGCTGTTCCACCAGCATCAGCAATTTTTTTTGCGGCAGGTTTACTAAATGAATGGGCAGTAATCTTTACTGGAAAACCAATTTCACCTGTTCCCAGAATTTTTACAGGAAAATTCTTGGAACAAATTCCTGATGCATATAAGTCATCAATTGAAATTTCCTTTTTGTCTGCAAAAAATTCTGAAAGTTGACTTAGGTTAACAGGAGTATATTTTACTCTAAATGGATTTTTAAATCCTCTCTTGGGAAGCCTCCTCTGCAAAGGCATCTGACCACCTTCAAATCCTGCAGGTATACTCGCCCCAGCTCGGGATCGCTGACCTTTATGGCCCTTTCCAGAAGTCTTTCCAAGACCACTTCCATTTCCTCTGCCTAAGCGTTTCCTGGGTCTTGTATCTTCCTCAAATGGATATATTTCATGCAAATTCATTTCTCTATAACCTCTACAAATTTTTCCACTTTGTTTAACATTCCTGCAATTGATGGATTGTCTGGAGCTTCAACTATTTGATTAAGTTTTCTCAGGCCTAATGCTGCAAGTGTCTTTTTTTGAGCTGGTTTAAGGCCTATATAGCTTTTGACAAGCTTAATTTTCATCATATTCTCCTGAATTTCGGAACCTTTTATTTAACTTCAGCGTACTCTATTGTTTTTCCACGTAGTTCTGAAACAGCTTCAGGACTCGTTAAAGTCTTAAGGCCTTCAATGGTTGCCTTGACTACGTTATGGGGATTGTTGGTTCCGATAGCTTTTGTCAAAATATTTTTTACACCGATTGCTTCCATTGCTGCCCTTACTGGTCCTCCAGCGATAATGCCTGTTCCAGCTCCTGCTGGCTTAAGCAAAACCCTCGCTGAACCATAGGCCCCAGTCACCTGAAAAGGAATAGTTGATCCGGACAGGGCTACATTAACCATGTTTTTCTTGGCTTTATCAGAAGCCTTTCTTATGGCATCAGGAACCTGATTGGCTTTTCCTAAGCCATAGCCTAAACTGCCTTTACCATCTCCTACAACTACCAAAGCACTGAATCTGAATCTGCGCCCACCTTTAACAACCTTGGCTACGCGATTCAGATGTACTATTTTTTCTATAAGTTCAAGTTCGTTCTGCTGCATGAAATACCTCTTAGAATTTTAGTCCCATTTCCCTGGCACCATCAGCCAAGGCTTTAACTCTGCCATGGTAGCAATAACCATTTCTATCAAAAACTACGGAGTCAATATTTTTTTCTTTAGCTTTCTCAGCTATGGCCTTACCGACATTTTTTGCAGTTTCCAGGGTAAGTCTGGGTTTTTCATCCATATTATCGGTAGAGTAGGATACCAAGGTGTTCGATGTTTCATCATTAATGATCTGAGCATAAATATGTTTATTAGATCTGAAGACAACAAGTCTTGGTCTGGTTTGTGTTCCGCTGATTTTCTTTCTAATGCGAACTTTTCTTTTGGTTCTTGACTGCTTTTTGGATATTGTCATGGCATTACCTGTTATTTACCACCGGATTTACCGGCTTTTCTTCTGATCTGTTCATTTTCATATTTAATGCCCTTCCCCTTATATGGCTCTGGTGGTCGTACTCTTCTTATAACAGCAGCTAACTCGCCTACAGCCTGTTTATCAATTCCGTTCAGAGTGACCTTATTCTTATCAACCTTAGCATCGATTCCCTGAGGTAAATCGATTTTGACAGGGTGAGAATATCCAACGTTTAGAACGAGTGATTTTCCCTGAACATCTACTTTGTAGCCCACTCCAATAACTTCCAGGCTCTTTTCAAATCCTTTGGATACTCCGACTACTGCATTGTTGAGGAGAGACCTTCTTAATCCCCACTGCTCTCTGGCTACTCTGCTGTTATCAACCTTATCCAATTGAACGGTATCAGGGTTTACTTCAATGCTTACCTTTGGGTGAACCTCGACCTGCAGCGATCCCTTAGGACCTTTTACATGGACGACGCTTTTATCAACCTTGATCTCTACCCCTGTGGGAATTTTTATAGGCTCTTTTCCTATGCGTGACATTTTATTTCACCTACCAGATTTCACACATGAGCTCACCGCCCACGTTTTGTTTACGGGCTTCCATTCCTTCAAGAATTCCGTGGGATGTAGAAAGTATACAAATTCCAAGTCCGTTTCTTACAGCAGGTATTTCATTGACTGGTACGTATACCTTTCTTCCAGGCTTGCTGATTTTTTTCATACCTTTAAGTGCCGGCTGAGAATTCATATACTTTAATTCAATGAGAATTTCATTTTCTTCAACTGAAAAACTTTTTATAAAACCTTCCCTGGATAATATTTCTACTATGGAGGTTTTAATTTTGCTTAACGGTATTCTGACCTGCTTATGCAGAGCCATATGACTGTTTCGAATGCGGGTAAGCATATCCGCAATGGGATCAACTACTGGCATATTATATTCCTCTCTGACGTTCTACCAACTTGATTTTCGTACACCCGGAAGCTCACCGGCCAAAGACATGTTCCTGAAGCAAATTCTGCAAATCCCAAACTTGCGCATAAAGGCTCTTGGCCTTCCACAAAGAGGGCACCTGTTATATTTGCGAGATGAAAACTTTGGCTTACGCCTGGCTTTCACCATTAATGATGTTCTGGTCACGATGATTCTCCTTACTTTTTAAACGGCATACCCAGCAAAGTAAGCAGTGTTTTGCCTTCTTTGTCTGTCTGGGCAGATGTCACAATAGTTATATTCATTCCCTTAGATCTTTCAACATGATCCACATTTACTTCCGGAAATATTGTATGTTCCTTAATTCCCATGGTAAAGTTTCCCCGGCCATCAAAACCTCTGTCCGGTACTCCGCGAAAATCTCTGACGCGAGGCAAGGCAACATTTAGCAGCTTATCTAAAAAGGCCCACATATTTGATCTTCTAAGTGTTACTGAACAGCCTACAGGCATTCCTTCTCTAAGTTTAAATGCAGCAATGGACTTTTTAGCCCTGGTAATAACAGCTTTTTGACCGGCTATAAGAGTCAACTCAGCTACAGCATCCTGAATTAATTTATTATTTTGACTGCCTTCGCCCAATCCCATATTAAGACTAACCTTTTGCACCACTGGAATCTGCATGGTTGACTTATAATTAAACTCTTTATGAAGTTTGGGTGATATATCTTCCTGGTAAATCTTTTCCAGCCTAATCATAATCTGTTCCTCATTAGAAATTTTCGTCGCATTTCCTGCAGTATCGTATCTTTTTCCCATCTTCGGTAAATCTGTAGCCAACCTTGGTAGGATTGGTACAGGCATCGCAAATGACCTTAACATTGGAAACATCTACAGGTGCTTCTTTGTCTTGAATACCGCCCTGTTCCTGCTTGTACGGATTGGGCTTAACATGTTTCTTAACTTTATTCAGACCTTCAACCAATACTTTATTCTTATCTTTAAGTATCTTAACTACTTTTCCGACTTTAGATTTATCTTTACCGGAAATAATCATTACCTTGTCATTATTTCGTATTTTCATCTTGATTACCCTATAAAACTTCTGGAGCAAGCGAAACAATCTTCATAAAGTTTTTGGCTCTAAGTTCTCTGGCCACGGGTCCAAATATTCTGGTCCCAATGGGCTCCATGCTTTTATTTAAAAGTACAGCTGAGTTGTTATCAAACCTGATATGAGATCCGTCCGGCCTGCCAATTTCCTTTTTTGTTCTGACAATAACAGCTTTATAAATTTCGCCCTTCTTCACTTTGGCATGCGGAATAGCATCTTTAACTGATACAACTACAATGTCACCAATTGAAGCATATCTTCTTTTACTTCCGCCCAAAACTTTTATGCAGCCAACTTTTTTGGCCCCTGAATTGTCAGCAACATCTAATGTTGTTTGTATCTGTATCATTTTCTTCCCCTAATCAGCCTTTTCAATCACTTTATTCAGGTGCCATTTCTTTCTTAAGCTAATGGGCCTATGTTCAATAATCTGTACTTTATCACCAATTGCACACTCATTAGCTGGATCATGGGCCATAAATTTCTTTTTACGTTTTACGTACTTCTTAAGATGAGGATGCTTAATCAATGTTTCAACACTAATTACTATTGTTTTATCAGCCTTATCACTTACAACAAATCCAACTAATTTTCGCTTATTGGTTATCTGCTCTGTATTATTTTCCATGGCCTGTACCTGTTTTCTTTTCATTAATGATGGTTTTGATGCGTGCTATGGTTTTTCTTACCTGTGACAGACGCTGGGTATTTTCCAATTGCGCTGTTGAATGCTGAAATCTAAGGTTAAAAAGCTCCTGATTGAAGTCCTGGAGCTTTTCTTGTCTTTCGGCGTCTGTTAAATCTTTAATTTCCTGTGGCTTCATAACTACCACTCCTTCTGAACTATTACTGTTTTAACAGGGAGCTTATAGGAGGCCCTGATTAAAGCTTCTTTGGCAAGCT
>PWPY01000332.1 GCA_003558575.1 Desulfonatronovibrio sp. | reverse complement strand
TCATATGCAAGCTGAGTCCGTTCCCAGCGCTTGTCACGGTCCATGGCATAATATCTCCCGGCAACTGTGGCTATTTTTCCAGTTCCGGTCATCTCGAGATGATTCTGCAGCTCAGCCACAAATGTCGCCCCGCTGGTTGGGGATGTATCACGCCCATCAAGAAAACAATGTACATACAGTTTTGAAACGCCCTGGTCCCTGGCAATAGTAATTAAGGCGTGCAGATGAGTCTGAAGACTATGCACACCGCCGTCTGATACCAGCCCCATAAGGTGTAGACTGCCACCTGGCCTGATATTGGCAAAAAGATCATGGAGATTGGGGTTTAAGGCCAGTTCATTTTTTTCTATGGCCAGGTTGATTCTCATTATGTCCTGATAAACAACCCGTCCGGCTCCAATGTTAAGATGACCCACTTCAGAATTGCCCATCTGGCCTTCTGGCAGCC
This sequence comes from Desulfonatronovibrio sp., assembly GCA_003558575.1. Taxonomy (GTDB): domain Bacteria; phylum Desulfobacterota; class Desulfovibrionia; order Desulfovibrionales; family Desulfonatronovibrionaceae; genus Desulfonatronovibrio. The sequence continues at coordinate 4,664 of PWPY01000332.1, read as the reverse complement.
CCACATGCGGACCTGAACATTTAAGCTTTGTCCCTGGAAAATTTTCAATAATATAATCAAGGTTGGGGGTGTTCGCTTGGGAAATGGCGTTGCCTGAACCTTTGGGAGCAATCCCCCATCCATCTAAGATAAGAAGTAAAATCGGGTTCTTTTGCGGATCAGCCATTTTTCTCTCCAATAGTTTCAAGCTCAATTTTTTCGCCTCTGGTCCAGAATCCTTCAAGATTGTAAAATTTTCGCGTCTCTTCAATAAAAATATGAATAATTATATCATTGAGATCCAAGAGTATCCATTCGCCTTCCTGATAGCCTTCCATGCCCAGATATTCCATGCTGTTTTCTTTAATCTTTTCAAGAACATGGTCTGCCAGAGCCTTAGAATGTCTATTGCCCATGGATGAAACAACAATAATCCCCTCAAATGCACTGGAATATTTACTGACATCTATAGGCAATACATCAATGCCCTTGTAGTCCATCAGTAATCTACCAAGGTATTCAAGCCTGTCTTTTAAACTGTTCTCCAAAGGTGTGTCTGAGATCATTAATAAATTCCTTATCATTCAGATATGTGGTATCTACCGCCCATTTTAAGGGAAAATAGATACCGTATTTAAAAAAAATTTAAACTTGCTGCTTACATTTTTCGCTCTTAAGCACGAAACTCACAGCATATAGAAAAAGTCCCTTTACTAACAGGTTCAGGCAAGCATCGCCTCTGGAGTTGCAAGTATTTCCCTGCCAAGAAAACAGTCTTTTTCTATCTGTGCCTTGAGTTCGTCTATTCCGGAAAATTTTATTTCTGAGCGCAGCCTCTGGACAAAATGTACCCCAACAGGCTGATCATAAATATTTTCCTTAAAATCAAAAACATGCACTTCCACAGAAAGGTAATCATTGCCGAATGTAGGATTATAGCCGATATTGGCCACTGCCGGCAGAACTCTATCTTTAAGTTCAGCCCAGACTGCATATACCCCTGTTTTGGGAAACAGCTCATCTTTAAGGAGAATATTGGCTGTGGGAAAACCCAGAAGAGGCCCGCCCCTTTTTTTACCTGAAATCACCTTTCCTTCCACCCTGTAAAATCTTCCCAGTAATGGACGTACTTCCCATACCTTTCCATCTTCAACCAGATCTCTTATTCTTGTGGAACTGACAATAGCTCCATCAAGCATTACTGGAGGAAACTGATCCACGGAAAAGCCGTACTTATCTCCCAGCTCTTTGAGCAGAGAAAAATTTCCACTGCGTCCCTTGCCAAAAGCATAGTCATAACCAATAATCAATTCCTTTACTTTCAGATTCCTGACAAGAAAGTCGTGAACAAAATCCTCTGGTTCTAAGCTGGCCAGCTTTCGCGTAAATGGCATACACAAAGTATAATCAATACCTGTTTCCTGGATGAGTTTCAGCTTATGATCATTAAGAGTTATAAAGGGGGGTGTCTTTTTACTCACCAGAACTCTAAGGGGATGCGGGTCAAAGGTAACAACAATACTTGAAAGACCTTTAAGTTTCGCCCTTTTGCAAACTTTGGCAATAAGCTGCTGATGCCCAATATGGACACCGTCAAAATTGCCTATGGTCAGGCATGAGGCTGAAATCTTTTTTTCTAATTCCTGAATATCATGAGTTATCATATTAATATATTTTGAATGTTTTAAGTTTCAATCAAACCATTTAACTATTTAATGAGATTTTTAAACGACAATTATCCTGCCAAATATTGTGCCTGATAAAATCAAAAGAGTATGATTTTATATCAAAAGAAGCTACTCTTCAAGTAGCAGAACTCAGGAAAAAATAACGCTCCGAAAGTGGCAAAATGGAAGTTTGAATTACCCAGGCAGCCTGCGGCAACAGAAAGCCAAGCTGTATGGGTCCTGTTCACAACTATGGCGAATAGTTACGATTATTTTTCATAGAAATTCAATAAAAAATACTTGTCAAATATTTAAAGATCAAATAATGATTACATCTTTCCTTGCCGAAGTGGTGGAATTGGTAGACACGCTAGGTTCAGGGTCTAGTGGGGATTACCCCGTGGGAGTTCGAGTCTCCCCTTCGGCACCAAAAAATTAATGCGCCATAGCTAACCGGTTGTGGCGCTTTGTTTTTTTCTTTTCCAGCACTCTTCAACAAAGCTTTTCATATCACGGTTAGCCTTATCTGGGTCAAAAAGGTGGGTCAAAACATCTTTTTGCTAACTTGGGGGACATAAGGTGCAAGATATGAATGCATCAAGAAAAAACATTCCTGATAGACCGAAGACTGATAATTGTTCGTCTATCAACAAGCAAAACTCGATTCACTACAATAGCATGCCTAAAAAGGTGAGTAGTCCTTCCTCTCATCTTTACCTGAAGGGAACGATTTATAACCTTAGCTACGCATTTCCCGAGCCAGCAAAGACGAGGATCTGACGTTCAGAAATTCCTTCTTAACTGAGTGTTGAAAAAGTCATTATCCAAAAGTCCGTTCAAAAATCTCAAGCGACAGCAGCAATTGGGAGTTTTTCAACGGGCTGATAAACCTGCCTTAATGATCAAGCCTTATTGCAGTCAGTCTTGAAAATAATTGACCTGGACTATGCCATAGCCGGAGTCCACGCTTGCTTTATTTTGTAAGCCCTATGAGCGCTTTCTCCAGATCCTTCATATCAACTGGCTTGGCCAGAAAGCCAGAGTAACAGACATGGTTCAAGGTTCTGGGGACTGGACTGCTGCCCATGCAGGAACTGTCAGCCCTGGACCGGATCATGCAGATGATTTGATTTTTTTCGGCTGGAAGTGCCGGCCCGGACCTTTGCATGCCTTCTGGCGATTTCCATGGCCGGGATAAGGCCGGTGGCCGAGGCTGAAACAATGTTTCCGGCCACACCCGGACCGTCTCCAGCTACAAATAATCCTTTGATGGTGGTTTCCAGGACATTGCTGGTTTCGACCTGGGTGGCGAAGAATTTGATTTCCGGGGCATAGATCAGGGTCTCCTCGTTGGAGACTCCGGGTACAACGTTGTTCAGCTTTTCAAGGCCTTCAATGATATTACAGACAATGCGGCCCGGCAAGGCCATGGCAACATCTCCGCAGGTCACGTTTTTCATGGTGGGCTCCACAAAGCTGTTCCGGATTCGGTTCCAGGTGGAGCGTCGGCCGCGTTTGAGGTCCCCGAAGCGCTGAAGGATGGGCCTGCCTCCACCAATGATGGTGGCCAGGCGTCCAATGGATTCTCCGTAAGCATGGTTGTCGGTGACAGGCTCTTCCAGGACCACCTTGGACAGAAAGGCGAAATTGGTATTCTCTGATTTTCTGTCCATATAGGCATGGCCGTTGACGCAGACAAAATCCTGGTAGTTCTCCAAAGCCACGAATCCTCCCTGGTTGGTGCAGAAGGTGCGGGTCTGGTCATCGTACTTGTTGGTGCGGATGAAAAAAGTGGGATCATATATAACCTGGCACAGGTCGCGCATTATATCGGCATGGACCTCGACCCTGACCCCCACCTCTATTCCCCGCTGGGAGACGTTCAAACCATGCCGCTGTGCCAGGGAACCCACCCATTCAGCTCCGATCCGGCCCGGAGCCATGATGACGCAGGGGGCGTGGTAGGTACCCCGACTGGTGGTCACCCCGGTTACTTCCCTGTTTTCCACTGTGATGTCTTTGACCTCTTCAGAGGTGTGAAAGGTCACTCCCCGGCCCTTGACGTATTCGGCCATGGACGCAATATGCCCGGGAAGATTGTCACTGCCCAGGTGTTTCTGTTTGATCAAGAGCAGGTCCAGGCCATGCTTGAGGGCGTTTTTGCGGATGTCTCTGGCCTTGGCCATGTCAGTGGGAAATACCTTGCCGTCCATGTTGAACCGGTTAAATATATTCTCAGTTTCCTCAATGAGCTGTTTGGCCTCGGAGATGGGCATGAACTGGGTCAGGTCGGTTTTGCCAAGTTTGTGAATGAAATTCAGCTTGCCATCGGAAAAGAGGCCGGCCCCGCCCACGCCGGACAGGATATTGCAAGGCTTGCAGCGAATACACTCCTGGGTACCGCTGATGGGGCAGGCTCGTTTCCGGGACTGCCTGCCTTTCTCAATAACCAGAACATCAAGTCCGGTGTACTCTCCCAGGTGATAGGCGGCAAAAAGACCGGCTGGGCCGCATCCAATGATGATCACGTCAAAATTGATTTTTTCCTTTTTTTTCTGGGGCATGGGTTCTCCTGGAAGAACTTGGGGCAATTGGGTTTTACGATGCGTAGGGTTTCCATGATAGCAGCTTAACTCTGTGGACATGGGATGGCAAGAAATTAGTGCCAGGATGTCAGGAGCAAATGATATGACCAAAATAGGTGGCACACGAATTGACCGACTCAAGCTTTCTTCCGTTATGCTGTGAATTAGGTTATTGTAGTCATGGAGCCGTAGGCCTGTCAGGGATTTAACCAGTATCCAGAGTTTATCTGATTATGGCTGCAAGCTCTCTCAACTGGTACGGCTTGCCAATGAAACCTCTGGCGCCTGAGGAAATTGCATCCCTGCCATGGCCATTTGCCGCATAACCACTGGCAATAACTACCTTGACCTCAGGGTCGATGCCCAGCAGTGCCTTAAGGCATTTATGTCCCCCCATGCCGGGCATGTTCAGATCCAGCAGGACCAGGTCGAT
>PWPY01000155.1 GCA_003558575.1 Desulfonatronovibrio sp. | reverse complement strand
GGATATTGAATGTCTTGATAACATCCAACAGGAAGTAAAGGACCGATTTGGCAAGATACCTCAGGAATTTTTCAATTTTCTTGAGATACTAAGAATTAAGCAGATTTTAAAACCCCTGGGTGCATCTAAGGCTGATTTTCAGGAAAACAGGTTTATTGTTGAATGGCCTGAACAGACAACAAAGCTTAACCCTGTAGAATTAGTAACATGGATTGAAAAACATAAAGATCAGGCCAGGTTGATTCCTCAGTCTAAATTAGAGTTGCGTTTATCCAGCAATGAATCTATTGATATTGGTTTAAAGAAAATTGCAGCACTTTCTGAGGGTCTTACCCGAAATCTTACTGAAAACTAACTGATATGACTTTTCAATCAAGCCACTCCTTTACAATCAAATTTATTTTTTCTGCCATTATTTCGGGCTGCTTCTTACTGCTATCAGCCTGCAGCAATGACAATAATCAGCCCGGGGTTGTGGCCAGAGTAAACGGAAGTCCCATATTCTTAGAAGAGATTGAATCAGGCTATGACATGTTCTTTTTTGAATGGTCAGAACCATTGCCTCCTTCAATAAGTGACATGAAGGGTACTTATGGTCGTGTACTAATGGATGTAATTCTGGTGAAACTCATTGAGCAGGAGCTCGAGTCCAGAAATTTATCCATCAGTCAGGATGAAATCTTAAAAATAGAAAATGAAATCCGTCAGGATTACCCTGATGATGAATTTGATAAGATGCTTATTGAAGAATATATTGATCTTGGTTATTGGAGAAACCAGGTCAGGCAGAAACTTTTATGGGAAAAATTTGTTAAAAGAACTTTAATGCCTTCTGTTAATGTCAAGCTTGATGAGATAAACGAATACTACTACTCAAACATCAATGATTTTTACATTCCTGAACGTATGACCTTTATATACCTGGCATCCAGCGACAAAAATCATCTCAAGGAGGCTGCAAGTAAGGCAATAGAACTGGATGAGCCCAATGATATTGACAGAATGCGACAGGATTTTGAAAATCTTGTCGTTGGCAGCTATGAAATTCCGGTGGATCAACTGCCTGAGAATCTAAGTGAAACATTAATAACCATGTCTCCCGGAGATTTCAGTGATATTTTCGAGGAAGAAAATGGTCAGTATTACTGCCTTTATGTTACTGGATACTGGGAGGAAGATTTACTTAAGCCACACCAGGCATACAGTCTCATTGAAAAAAAACTGACCGAAGAAAAACTGAGAAATGCCTTTGATCAATGGCTCAGACAAATTCTAATTGATTCCAAAATTGAGGTAAATACGATTCTCTTAGAAAGGATGAACTGACAGACCGTCTAATAAGGATTAAGTTTATGAAAAAAATTATTTTTTCTTTTTTTATAATAATATTATTTTTTGCTGCCCACCCAGTCTGGTCAACACCTCTGGTTAACAGAGTAGTTGCTCTGGTTGACGGAGAAACAGTTACTTTATTTGAACTTCAAGCCAGACTCAGACACCTCCTTGGTTTGTTTGAAGACGTGGATATTGATGAAATTCCTCAGGACCAATTAGATCAGACCAGACGTCAAGTGCTCGAACAGATGGTTAATGATATTCTTCTAAAAAAAGAGGCAGATAGATACGGCATAGAGGTGGGAAATAGAGAAATTGAAAACCATATCCGTGAGGTGCGCTCTGAGAATAATTTATCCATGGAAGAGTTTGAAGAACACCTTGAAAGTGAAGGGTTAACCCTTGACGCATACAAAAAACAGATCAGGGACTCGATAATCCGCCAGCGGGTTTTGAGTATGATGGTACGCAGAAAAGTCATGGTTACCAGTGATGAGATTGAATCCTTTTATAAAAAATATGCTGGAGAATACCAGGAAGAAAAAAGAATGAGCCTTCAGGTAATTCTTGTTCCTGATATTCAGCAGGCTGCTTCCGTCAAGGATAAAATCACCCAGGGAGAAATGACCTTTGACCAGGCAGCAGCAGCTTTTTCCCAGGGACCCAATGCATCTAAGGGTGGAGACCTTGGGACTGTCAGCTGGAAAAATTTGGCGCCTGAATGGCAACAGGCTCTGGAAAATCTTAACTCAGGTGAAATAAGTCGTCCTTTTGTAGCCCGTGGTTCAGGGGCATTGCTCAAGTTAAAGGAGACTCACTCAGGTGGGGCGGTTCCCTTATCTGAAGTCGAAGACAAGATCAGAGAACAGATTTTTAACGCCAAACTTGATGCCCGATTTGAAGAGTATATTGAAGGTCTGAGGGAAAGGGCTGTAATAGACATTCGTCTTTATTTCTTATCAATTTGCCTGATTTTGGAGATAATAAATATGGAAATTATAGATATTGGACAGGAATTAAAGGCTGAAAGGGAACGTCAGGGGCTGAGTATAGAAAAGGTTCATAAAGACACCAAGATTGGCCTTGAATTTATTAAATCCTTAGAAAACGGAATTGTAGAACAGCTTTCCCATCCTGTTTATGCCAAGGGATTTGTTCAGAATTATGCCAGATACCTTGGTCTTGACTGGAAAAAAATAGGTAATGATTTCTCAAGGATTTATCATGTTGAAGATCAATTTCAAAAATATACCCTCAGAGATTGTCCCACTTCACTTAAGCGTACCGGCACAAAGAATGATTTGGAGAGTTATATAAAACCACTGATAATCATTATAACCTTGATTATAATGATTGGTTTTGGCTGGTTTATATACACGTCTTTCAACTCAGGAGTTATTGAAACTTCTCAGGAGCAAACGTATTCTGAGCCAGACCCTGGCTTTTCCATGCCTGAACCGTCTGCACCTTATTTTGGAGAGGACCCGGAAGATATCTTACCACATGAGGAAAGGTTTATTGGGCAAGAAACTGAATCAACGGCCCCGGAACTACCTGATAATACTCTCTTAGAGGAAACTGAAGAAGAACTGGTTAACGTGGAAAATGAAGCTACCACAGAACCTGAGTTGGTTCAAAATAATTCAAATTCAGAATCTGAACTTTCATTAGAATCCAGTCAAAACAATAACGAAGATATCACTGCCCGTGAACCATCATCGTCAACCCTTGAGATAAGAGCAAGGGAAGATTGCTGGCTCAGTGCAAAGGTTGATGACTCTGACCGGGAGGTTTACTTACGACCGGGACAAAGGGTCCAGCTGAACTTTGAAAAGAGTGTCATTCTTACCTTGGGCAATGCTGGCGGTGTTGATATCCTCCTTGATGGCAATCCCTACCTCTTTGAAGCTTTATCCGGCCAGGTAAAGACTATCGAAATCTCATCCCCTGGAAACAACCAATCCTGATCAATGCATTTCTCAGAAAAAGTTTTAATTACCCGCACTGGCAGGTTCAAAGAGTATGACCTTTGGGTACGTTTCCTTTCTCCTTCAATGGGTATAATGACCGGATTTGCATTTGGTGGGTGTAAAAGCAGACGCAGATTCAGTGGCTGCCTTGATACCTTGAACTTAGTTCTGTTCAAGGCCAGTACCGGTTCACGAAGCCAATATCTTACCCTTGAAGAAGGAACTCTCATTTGCGGATTTCCAGAAATAAAAAAAGATCCCAACAGGCTTGGAATGGCGGTCAACAGCCTTCGCTTTACTCAGAAGGTATGCCTAGAAGGTGACGATTCTTCTCAATTATATTCACTGATGTTAGATTATCTCCATATCATGGAAAAAAATGCATGTATTCCGTCCTTTTTCCCTTTGCTCTACCGGGCAAAGGCTGTTTTCATGCATGGATATGAACCGCTGTTTGAATCGTGTTTTGTATGCGGCAAGAACCACGCTAACATGCCCAAAGCGTTCTTTTTGTTTACAGAAGGAAAGGTGGCCTGTGAAAAATGTTTATACCAAAGCAGCAAAATTATTTCTGTCCATCCTGAATCTCTTTCCTTTTTGAGCAAACTGAGAAGTTCAAGCCCTGAAGAATGGGTTTCTTGGAATATCCAGCCTGAAACATTGCAGGATTGCTTTCAGATCGTAGAATCTTTTGTGAAATATCATGTAGATGATTCTTATGTTAAATGATGTTTTTTTAAAATAAATGGAGAAGAAAATGCTTTTTCAAGATGTAATACTTAACCTTCAGAAATTCTGGACTGAACATGGTTGTGTGCTTCAACAGCCATACGATATGGAAGTGGGAGCCGGTACTTTCAATCCTGCAACGTTTCTAAGGGTAATAGGGCCTGAGCCATGGAAAACTGCATATGTTGAGCCTTCGAGAAGACCTGCTGACGGCAGGTACGGCGAGAACCCCAATCGCCTCCAGCATTATTATCAATTCCAGGTGATTCTAAAGCCTGCTCCGGCCGATATTCAGGACCTGTATCTGCAGAGCATGCAGATTCTGGGCATTGATACAAATAAACACGACATCCGCTTTGTTGAGGATGACTGGGAATCCCCCACCCTCGGGGCGTGGGGCCTGGGCTGGGAAGTGTGGCTCAACGGCATGGAAATAACCCAGTTCACTTACTTTCAACAGGTAGGGGGGATAGACCTTGATCCCATAAGCGTTGAGATCACCTATGGCTTAGAAAGAATATCCATGTATCTTCAGGAAAAAGAATCCGTATACGATCTGAACTGGAGTAATGATGTTACTTATGGCCAGATCCACCATCAGGGTGAAGTGGAACATTCAAAATATAATTTTGAAATGAGCGATTCTGAGATGCTCCTTGATTTTTTTGATAAATGTGAAAAAGAAAGCCTGAATCTCTGCACCGCCAACTTGGCCTGGCCGGCCTACGATTATTGCTTGAAATGTTCACATGTATTCAATCTTCTTGAGGCCAGAGGAGCCATTTCCATTACAGAAAGAACTGGATATATTGCCAGGGTACGAAACCTGGCTTCCAAAGTTGCCGCTTTATACAACGAACAGAGAAAAGAAATGGGCTATCCCATGCTCAAATCTGCTTAACAAGCTGCAAAATAAGAACAATTTTAATCTATAAGCAAACCAAGGAATCATAAAATGCCTGATTTTGTACTTGAAATAGGTTTTGAAGAAATGCCATCCCGGTTTTTGGAAGGTCTTACTGCTGAGCTGAAAAAATACTTCACCAATTGTCTTGACAAGAACATGGTGGGTTACAAATCAATTGATACCTTTTCTACACCAAGACGTTTAAGCGTCTATGTTTCT
>PWPY01000244.1 GCA_003558575.1 Desulfonatronovibrio sp. | reverse complement strand
TTCATGAGCTTCGGGTACACCAGATTGAACTGGAGCTGCAGAACGAGGAATTGCGTGAGGCCCAGTCAGAGCTTGCTCTGTCACGGGACAGGTATCTTGAACTCTACGATTTTGCCCCCATCGGTTACTTCACCTTGGACAATAAAGGGTTGATCGAGAAGGTCAACCTTGCCGGCGCTGAACTCCTGGGTTTTAATAGGGCGCACTTGATCCGGAAACGCTTTTCCAGTTTTATTGCGCCGGATTCCCAGGATGTATTTTATTTCCATCGGCAAAAAGTGCTTATGTCCCAGGACAGGCAGGTTTGCGAGCTTGAGCTTGTGAACAATAATGGCGTGCAGTTTTATGCCCAATTGCAAACCGTGGCCCATGACTTGTTAAATACCACCCATTTGTGCATCGCAGCTATTGATATTACCGCTCGCATTAATTTTGAAAAGCAGCTTGAGGCTGCAAACCAGGAACTGGAGCAGCGGGTTGCGGATCGCACAAGTGAATTGACAGAAGCAAACCTGGCTCTTCAGGAAGAAGTTGTTCAGCGAACTCGCACAGAAAAAAGCTTGCATGCACTTTCCCACCAGCTCATCAGGGCCCAGGAATGCGAGCGCCAGATGATCTCCAGAGAACTTCATGACCGTCTGGGCCAGGATATCTCAATTTTGAAAATCGGTTTTGATGATCTCCGCCATGAAGCAAAAGATGTTTGTCCAGGATTTCTGGATAGGATGGCAAGTCTCTCCAATCTCATGCAAAAAACCATCACAGGTATCCGGGACCTTGCGTATGAGCTGCGCCCCCCGGGCCTGGATCAAATTGGATTTGAACGGACTATTATTCAATATACAGAAGATTTCTGCAAAAGGACCGGGATTGAAGTGGACATGAAAATGACTGGAATCAAAGACCTGGTTCTTGATTTTGATATTGAGATCAATCTGTACCGTCTGATTCAGGAAAGCCTCAATAATATCCAAAAGCATGCCAAAGCCAAGCGGGTTGTCATCAAAATGGTGGCAAGCTACCCCAATTTGATCCTGCGGATAGAAGATGATGGCATAGGGTTTGATTCTAAAGATCGGTTCTTGACTTCGGTCAGGGAAAAAAGCATGGGGCTTCGTAATATGCAGGAAAGGGCTGCTCTGCTCGGGGGCAAAGTAAGCATTCAGTCGCAACCGGGAAAAGGCACGAGAATCCGTATCGAAGTGCCGTGTCTAAGGAGGAAGGATGATTAAGAAAAAAAAGGTGTTGATTGTAGAGGATCATCCTCTTTTCAGAGAAGGCATCAAGGCAATCATAAAGCGCAGCCCGGAATTCGAGGTGGTTGGTGAAGCCGGGGATGCGGAAACAGGACTGCAGCAGGCATCGGAGTGCAAGCCGGATATTGTTCTATTGGATATATCACTTCCCGATCATAGCGGAATCGATTTGACCAGGACCCTGAAAAGCGTCCTGCCTGAGACTCATATCCTGGTTGTGAGCATGCATTCCAAAATGGAGTATGTCAGCGAGGCATTCCAGGCCGGGGCCCTGGGATACTTGGTCAAGGAATCCGCAGGAGATGGACTTTTAAAAGCACTGGAAAGCATTGCAAAGGGTGAGTTCTTCCTTGACAACTCAATTTCCCATGAAGTGATTTCAAACATTTTGAAAAACGCAGATAAAGAAATCCATGTTGAAGATGCTGCATACAGAAGCCTGACTACCCGCGAACAGGAAATCCTGCGCTTTCTGGCCGAAGGCTTTTCTTCTAAGGATATTGGGAAACGCCTTTATATCAGTCCGAAAACAGTTGAAAACCATCGTACAAACATAATGCACAAACTCAAAGTCAAACGCTCCATCGAGCTTGTTCGGTACGCTGCACGAATCGGTTTGATTGATATTGATGACTGGAAGGATAAAACCCCTTAATCCTGCCATATCCACAAGGCGTGAATATCCCTTCCCAGCGCCCTTGTTTAGACTGTCAGATCCCATCGTACATATCCTTCTCAACATTCATCCGGGAGATATTCCTGTATCCCGGGATTATTCCTCATACAAAATAAGTAATTCCCCTATAGACGTGGCCTATCAGATACGTATTGTCTAAAATAGAGGAGGTGGTTGACAATATTCTTGCGCTGTTTGTCCCTCGTATGTTTCATCTTACAGGAAGTTTATAAAATTTGGTAACTGTTCACCACATTCGGCATATGACTATGCAAATGCACTGGATTCCGGCTTTCGCCGGAATGACGGAAGAGGGTATTGGTCTGCTTTAACCGTCATCCCGGTTCCGGATCGAGTCCGGGATGACTGACCCGGGGTCCAGATCTTCTTATTCAGCTACTTGCCTGCAAGCATTATTGTGGTGAACAGATACAAAAAAGGAGAAAAACTATGCCCATACTCAACTTAATTATTATTCTCGTGGTCGTAGGTGTGGTTCTGTGGCTGATTAACAATTACATACCCATGCAATCCACCATTAAATCAATACTGAATGCTGTGGTGATAATTGTTGTGGTTATCTGGCTGTTAAATGTCTTCGGGGTAATTGCGTCCTTATCAGGAATTCATGTTGGCTAAACACTGGAAGTTATTGTCATGAAGTTCATCTCCGGAAATATTCTTGAGAAGATGGATCATTTATGGAGCCGCGTGAGAGGGGATGCGCAGTATCAAATGAGCAATAACGACGAGACACCACTGCGCTCCGAGCTGTTCAGCACCTCCCAGATGGAGGAACACGGCAAAATTCTCACAGGGCTGCATGATTTGAGTGCTGAGTATGTTCCGGAGCGTCTGCTTGCAAGGCTTGCCAAGAATGAGAAGGTCCTTTTTGAGGTTCGCGATCTGTTGTCTGAGGTGGTGCAGTCCAACTGCGTGATTATTCCTGCAGGGGAATGGCTGTTGGACAATTTCTATCTGATTGAAGAACAGATACTGGTGGCCAGGAAGCTTTTGCCCAAGGGTTATGCTAAGAAACTTCCCCGTTTGAAAAGGGGTTCTTCAAGAGGCCTTCCCCGGGTGTACGATATTGCCTTAGAGATCATTACCCACGGGGACGGGCGGGTGGATCTGGAAAGTCTGAGTGGATTTGTTGCTGCCTACCAGACGGTTACTCCACTTAATCTCGGAGAATTGTGGGCCATTCCAATTATGCTGCGCCTGGCTCTGATCGAGAATTTGAGAAGGATTGCCGCTCGAATTGCCGTGAACCGGGCTGACCGTGACCTGGCTGATCGCTGGGCTGATAAAATTTTGGAGACAGCCCAGAAAGACCAGAAAAAATTGATCCTCATGGTTGCTGATATGGCCAGATCGAATCCGCCCATGATCAGCTCCTTTGTGGCTGAACTTACTCGTCGTCTCCAGGGGCAGGGTCCAGCCCTGGCATTGCCTCTGGCCTGGATCGAGCAGCAACTTTCGGAATCCCACCTGACCATTGATCAATTAGTGCAGTCAGAAAACCAGCAGCAGGCGGCTGATCAACTTTCCATCAGCAACAGCATTGCTGGCCTGCGCGTTCTAAGCGTTATTGACTGGCGCAAATTTGTTGAGAATCTGAGTCCTGTTGAACATATTCTGCAAAGGGATCCGGCCGGGATCTATGGCAGAATGCATTTCAACTCCCGGGATCAATACCGGCACGTTGTGGAAGAGATTGCCAGAAAAGGCCGATTCAATGAAATGGAAGTGGCTGGGGCAGCCATTGAACTGGCTGGACAAGGCACTGCCGGGGCGGATGGCGACAGCCGGACGGAACACGTAGGGTTTTACCTTATTGATGAAGGGCGGGACAGATTAGAAGCTCGGGCCGGGGTTAGATCAACGGTTCGAAATAAACTGCACAAAGCTGGCCGCGGTTTTAACCTAATCTTGTATCTTGGCTCAATTTTTCTTCTTACAGGAATACTTGCCGGAGGTATGCTGGTAAAGGCCCGTATTGAGGGGTTGGACAGCGCACTGTTTTGGGTCGTATCCGCGGTCATCCTTCTGGCAGCCAGTCAGCCAGCCATAGCCCTGATCAACCTTGTGGCGACACGTCTTGCCAAGCCGCATGCACTGCCCAGCATGGATTTTTCCAAAGGGATTCCTGTTGATTCATCCACCTTAGTAGTGGTTCCGGCCATGCTTTCCAGCCCGGAGAATATCACGAATCTGATCAATGCGTTAGAAGTCCGATTTCTCGGTGGACAGGAGGAAAACCTGCGCTTTGGCCTTTTGACCGACTTTCTGGATGCTGACCTGGAGAATATTGACCAGGATGCATCGCTGTTGCTCCTGGTTAAGCAGGGAATCCAAGCACTGAATGAGAGGTATAAAGATGGTGGTGACTCCTTTTTTCTTTTTCATCGGCCCAGGCAATGGAACCCCCGGGAGCGGATCTGGATGGGCTATGAGCGTAAACGGGGCAAACTTGCAGCCCTGAATGCACTCCTTAAAAGTGTGCGCGACGGCAATCTAAGTCAGGGTTCCAAGACAGGCGCACTGTCTTATTTTTCTCTCATTGTTGGTGATCTTGAGGGCCTGCGGGACATGAAATACGTCATAACCTTAGACACGGATACGGATCTGCCTCGGGATGCCGCATGGCAGCTCGTTGGCGCCATGGCCCATCCTTTGAACCGTCCCCAGTATGACGCGGAAAAAGGGCGCATCGTGTCTGGTTACGGCATTCTACAGCCCAGGGTGGCTGTGAGCCTGCCCGGAACCAACAGGTCCAGGTATGCCCGCATGTTCGGGATTGACGCTGGCATCGATCCTTATACCGGGGTTGTTTCGGACATCTATCAAGACCTCTTTGGCGAAGGATCGTACATAGGCAAGGGCATTTATGACATTGACGCCTTTGAGCAGGTGCTCCGGGATCGATTTCCTGAGAACCTGATCCTCAGCCACGATCTCATTGAGGGATGCCATGCAAGGTCCGGGGTGATCAGCGATGTGCAGCTTTTTGAAGAGTATCCGGCGCGCTACAGTGAGGACATAAGTCGCCGCATGCGCTGGATTCGAGGGGACTGGCAGATCCTGCGCTGGCTGTTTCCAAGTGTCCCGGGTCCTAATACGAAAGTTACAAAGAATGCACTCTCATACCTGTCCCGGTGGAAGATCTTAGACAATCTCAGGCGTAGTCTGGTGCCCATGGCATTGACCCTTTTGCTCTTGTTCGGCTGGAGCGTCTTGGCCTCGCCCTG
>PWPY01000175.1 GCA_003558575.1 Desulfonatronovibrio sp. | reverse complement strand
CTGACCAGTCCTATACGATACTGGTTCTCAACCAGTTCACCAACCGGACGGACTCTTCTGTTGCCGAGATAATCAATATCATCGGCAGGTCCATGGGAATCCTTGAGCTTGGTCAGGTGTTTGACCACTCGTAAAATATCCTCATTGGACAGAGTCCTGTAATCCATGGGCAGATCAAGTCCTAATCTGGAATTAAGCTTATATCTGCCTACAGGCGATAAATCGTAATAATCAGAATTTCTGAAAAGATTATCGAAAAAGTTTGAGGCTATCTCAGGAGTTGGTGGGGAACTTGGCCGCAGGCGTTTATATATTTCTACCTGTGCCTCAAGCATATCCTTGGTTTTATCAAGTTTCAGAGTATCGCGTATAGATGACGATACATCTTGACCAGAAGTATAGAGTATCTGAATGTCAGAGATCTTCTCATCTATGATACTTTGAATTATATCAGGGCTTAGCTGATCACCCATTTCTGCCAGAACTTCACCGGTTTCTGGATGAACAAGGTCGCGGGATATATATTGCTGGGAAAGATAGGACGGATCTATTTCAACGAATTCAATCCCATCCTTGATAAGTTGTCTCCAGGCCCGTTTTGTTATGGGGCGCCCCTTTTTGACCAGTACGTTTCCTTCATTATCCTCAATATCTACAAAAGCTGTCTCTTTTCGATAATGCTCGGGTATAATTTTGCGATATGCTCTGTCTCCCTTAAAGCGGATCTGTTCAGTCTCGTAAAAATAATTAAGGATTTCTTCACTGGTCAACCCCATTGCTTTAAGCAGTATGGTCGCATACAGTTTTCTTCTTCTGTCTATGCGCACATAAAAAATATCTTTATGGTCAAACTCAAAATCCAGCCAGGAACCGCGCATAGGTATAATGCGAGAACTGTAAAGAACTTTTCTACTGGAATGACTTCTACCGGAATCATGCTCAAAAATAATGCCCGGTGAACGCTGTAGCTGATTAACAATAACCCTTTCAGTACCATTGACAATAAAAGTGCCTTTATCGGTCATTAAGGGTATTGTGCCAAAATATATATCCTGTTCCTTAATATCGCGAACAGTTCTGTTGCCAGACTCTTCATCAACATCAAAAACAATAAGTCTGACTTTGATTCTTATGGGAGATTCATAAGACAGACCTTTTGAAATACATTCACTGACATCATACTTGGGCTGGGCAATTTCATAACTGACGAATTCCAGCGTAGCAGTTTTATTGAAGTCTTCTATGGGAAAAACTGACTTGAAAACACCTTCGAGGCCCTTATCAGTCCTGGATGCAGGGTCTGTATCCTCCTGAAGAAGATCCTGGTAAGAGCTTAACTGGAGTTTGAGCAGATGCGGAACTCCTAAAGTATATTTAATCTGGCCGAAATTTTTTGTGAAGAGTGCCATGTTATCCTCGCATTTGAGTAAGATTTTTAAAAATCCTTGTATGGCAAGAATTTAAAGTTAGGTCCTGAAGAACTGATAGTCCTTAAACTTACCTGATACTAAGTGATAGAAGTAAAAAAATTATTTTTATGTTGCTTGAAGAGAGAACGTGAACTGAGGGGTTTTGTTATATTTAATCAATTTTTGTACTAATTTTATTTAAATTTTAAAATAATTGAATAGTATATTTTATTCTTTTATTTAAGATCTGATTCTTTAAATGTTGAACAATTTTTATGTTGAATTATTTTTTCTTTTGATTCATATTTTATAAAAGTATTAATAAAATACAAATAGTTTAGAGAACACAAGTATCCATTGATACTGTGCTCTCTAAACTTTTAAATATAAAGGACAGCCTGAGGCTGCATACATACTTTACTTAACTTCTACTGTTGCGCCTGCTTCTTCAAGCTGCTTCTTGGCTTCCTCAGCATCATCCTTGGAAACTGCTTCCTTAATGGCTGAGGGAAGTTCATCTACTTTAGCTTTGGCTTCTTTAAGTCCCAAACTTGTCAGGGCGCGAACTGCTTTAATAACAGCAATTTTATTTCCACCGACTTCTTTCAGAATTACATCAAACTCTGTCTTTTCCTCTTCTTCTGCGCCGGCATCACCAGCACCAGCACCGGGCATTGCGGCCATGGCTGCTACAGGAGCTGCCGCTGACACACCAAACTTCTCTTCAAGTTCTTTGATAAATTCGGAAAGTTCCAATACAGTCATATTGGAAATAAATTCTACTACCTGCTCTTTTGAAATATCAGACATCATATCCTCCTAAATTATACTTTGGCTCTAATATACTATTGTTCTTCTTTCTGTTCTTTTATGCCATTAAGAGCATTAAGCATGCCCCTTATCACATTGGCAAAAAGACAGACAAAATTTGTAGGCACAGCATTCATTGTACCGAGGGTCTTGGCTAAGAGTTCATCACGTCCTGGCAGCTCTGAAAGATCTTTCAGGGATTCAGCTTCTAAGAATTTCCCATCAAGACTTGCAAATCTGTTTTGGAATTTCTTACTCTTTTTTTCAAATTCTACCAGGACCTTGGCAGCAACAACGGGATCATCATAACCAAAAGCAACTGCACAGCAATCCTTGAAGTTATCCTTAATTACACTGTGAGGAGATTCCTCAAGGGCAATTCTGGCTAAGGTATTTTTAACTACCTGGTATTCAACGTTTTGCTCTCTGAGATTACTGCGAAGCTCGGTCATCTCCTCTACAGATAGTCCTTTGAAATCTGTAACCACAGTAATACAGGCACGGTTAGCTTTATCCCGTATGCCTTGAATAATCTTGGCCTTGTCTTCTCTGTTCACTTTATCACCTCGCTTTATCTCTAATATTGAGCCAAAGCAGTCTCGACAGGAAATTAAGGGTTACACCCACCTGTTTTCTCTGACTCATAAATATGGAACATTTATCCAGCAGGAAAATTAATCTATTGTACCTTTAAGACTTGAGGAATCGATGCGTACTCCAGGTCCCATAGTTGTGGATAAGGCTATACCTTTAAAGTACGTTCCCTTGGCTGATGAAGGTTTAAGTTTTTGAAGTGTTTCAACAAGAGCCTTAAGGTTTTCCAGAATTTTTTCAGGACCAAAGGAAACCTTGCCAAGAGGTGCGTGAACAATGCCGGCTTTATCAACTTTAAACTCGACCTTGCCTGCCTTGAGCTCACGAATTGCATTGCCAAGATCAAAAGTTACAGTACCTGTCTTGGCATTAGGCATAAGTCCCCTGGGTCCCAAGACCCGACCGATTTTTCCAACAAGAGCCATCATGTCAGGTGTGGCTACAGCTTTATCAAACTCAAGCCAACCCTCTTTGATTTTCTCAATAAGCTCCTCTCCACCGACTTCGTCAGCTCCTGCTTCTCTTGCTTCTGCCTCTTTCTCGCCTTTACAGAAAGCCACAACTCTTACATCTTTACCAAGACCATGAGGAAGGCTCACTGCCCCCCTGACCATCTGGTCAGCATATTTGGGATTAACTCCAAGACGAACAGCCACGTCAACATTTTCATCAAACTTGGCATAGGCTGTTTCCAGAGCCAGCTTGACTCCATCTTTAACCTGTACTTTCAGGTTGGAATCTACTTTAGATTTGGAATTATTATATTTTTTACCATGTTTCGGCATTGGTTATTACCTCTTGGAACTATTTTTCTACCTCAATGCCCATGCTTTTGGCAGTTCCCATTATAGTTTTAGATGCAGCCTTAACATCAGCTGCGTTGAGATCGGGCATCTTCAATTTTGCAATATCCTCAATCTGAGCCTTACTTACCTTTCCAACCTTGTTCTTGTTGGGTTCTCCAGAGCCTTTATCCAGCTTTGCGGCTTTCAGCAAAAGTACGGCTGCAGGAGGAGTTTTGGTAATGAAAGTGAAGGATCTATCCTGATAGACAGTTATGACTACCGGAATGACCATGCCTTTATCGTTCTGTGTCTTAGCGTTAAACGACTTGCAGAACTCCATAATATTAACACCGTGCTGTCCAAGAGCCGGGCCAACAGGTGGAGATGGATTAGCGGCTCCTGCTGGAATCTGCAGTTTAATTTTTGCCATTTCTTTTTTGGCCATTTAATATACCTCTAAATATCAGCTTTTAGAAACCTGAACAAAATCTAACTCAACTGGAGTCTGTCTTCCAAATATGGAAACAGAAACCTTAAGCTTTCCTTTATCATAATTTACATCTTCAACAACGCCATTAAAATTTGCGAACGGTCCATCAACAACTCTGATTTCATCCCCACGGGCAAAATGAAATTTTGGTCTTGGCTGTTCCTGACGCGATTGAACTGTGTTTAGAATTTTTTCTGCTTCTTTATCCGTAATAGGAGTTGGAGAGTTTTTACCGCCAATAAATCCTGTTACCTTAGGTATGGACTGAACAAGATGCCATGATTCATCACTCAGAACCATTCTCACCAGTATATAACCTGGAAAAAACTTTCTGGTTGATGTCTTTTTTTGCCCCTTGACCAGCTCAACAACCTTTTCAGTAGGAACAACTACTTCTTCTATAAGTCCTTTGTCCTTACCTACACGCATCATTTCTCTAATAGTCTTTTCAACGCGTTGTTCATATCCTGAGTATGTATGAACAATAAACCATCTGGCTTTGGATACTGTTTCTTCCATGTCTTCCTTTAGGGCAGAATCAGCCTCACCAACCTGGACAAGCCAAAATCAATAACTCCCAAATAAATGGAAATTATGATAACCAAAACAACAACAGCCAGTCCTGTAGTTAGTGTTTCTTTGCGAGTTGGCCAGGTGACCTTTTTCAGCTCACCTTTGACATCCTCAAGGTACTCTTTGGTTCCTTGAATTTTGCCCTGCATGCCATTGTTTGGCTCTGTTGCTTTATCTGATTTTTTCTTTTTTGACATCTAATCTTGCTCATTAAGTGTGGCAGGCCAGGAGGGACTCGAACCCCCAGCCCTCGGATTTGGAGTCCGATGCTCTACCATTTCGAGCTACTGGCCTGCATGATGACACTACTTGGTTTCTTTATGTGGAAGATGCTTCCCGCAAAAAGGGCAAAACTTTTTCAATTCAAGCTTTGACGTAGTGTTTTTCTTGTTTTTGCTTGTAGCATAATTTCTTCTCTTGCATTCACTGCAAGCAAGCAGAATATTAATACGCATGATTTACTCCGTAATCTCTGAGACAACGCCGGCGCCAACTGTACGGCCACCTTCGCGGATTGCAAACCGCAGACCTGGCTCCATGGCTATTGGGGCAATCATCTCAACATCAAATGTGGTATT
>PWPY01000243.1 GCA_003558575.1 Desulfonatronovibrio sp. | reverse complement strand
GCCTCTGCCCAGGGTAGAGCTGCATCACTTTGGACTTCAGTCCAAAGTGATGCAGCTCTACCCTGGGCAGAGGCTCCCTGGTTGCAGCGTCCATCTTATTAAAACGACTGACCAGTTCCTGAAATCTTTTTTCAGAAGAAGCCTTGTCTGTTCCTGGAGGAGGACCCTGGATGAGTGAGCGGACCAGGACATAACCGATATAAAGAAGCACCAGGCCGGCAAAGATGCGGAAGTGTGCTGGATCAGGGAGATACTGGATTCTGAGAAAGACCCCGATAAAAACTCCAGGGACAGTTCCGGCAATGACAATCCAGGTCAAAGGCCAGACCATTCGGCCCTCTCTGATAAATCTGTAAACTCCGCTGGGAATGGCGACTATATTGAAGAGATGGTTGGTGGCGCTTACAGCTGGTGTGACAAATCCCAGGACACTGACCTGAAATGGCAGCAGAAGGTTTGCGCCTGACACTCCTCCCATGGAGCAGACAAAAGCCACTGCAAAGCCAGCAACAAAAGGTATCCAGGGAGCTATTTCAATTCCGGCAACCGGGAAATACATAAGCAGCCTCCTTTAATCTATGATGGCAGAGCTTAATCCTGGCTCTACCGGTAGTTTGCAGTATTATCAGTGTGACATGGACAATTGACACGGAAATAATTAATTTCGTGTCAGTTCTTTTTATTCTCTGGCCAGGCCGGAGTCAAGCAAAGTATTTGATGAAATTGAATTATTCTTGCCAGTTTAGAGTTGAAGGGATAATTTGTAACTGTTCAGCACATTTCTTTCACTGGATAAAGCCTCTGGCCTGTTTGGTTTTTCGCATTGTTGCTTGTTTGACCGGCCTTGAGCCCGTTAGCCAAGAGCATGGCTGAAACACCGCCTCCCGGCTACTGGAAAATATAATGATTTTGGCTAACGGGCTCACGCCGGGAGTTTGCAACAAAAGGAAAACAAATTGGGCAGAGGCTGCCAAGATACTGGATGGTTACGATAATTATAAATAAATTGACCGACAACTGATCGGGTTTACTGACTTTAAAGTGCAAGAGACTTACTATGGCCAGTCCTTCTTCCAAGGATAATAATTTTGCCGGCAAGGCTTCAGGAAGCAATGTTTTTACAGTTTCGCCCGGAGTAAAGGTTCTGGATACGTTTCAGCTTGCTGAACTGGAAGAGTCCTTTCGCCAATGGACCCAGGATACATCAAGGCAAGATGTTCAACAGTCAAGACAACGAATCCTGCTTATATTTCTGCTAATCCGTCATACTGGAGCCAGGCTGCATGAAATCCTCAACCTGAAATCCGAGGATATTATTTTTGAAGACAAGGTTGTAAGGCTTGGCTCAAGCAGCTCCAGAAGTCCAAGAACAGTTGGTATTCCTGAGGATCTGGCACGGGATCTGCGCCAATTTGTCAGTGAATACAGTCCAGATAATGACCTGTTCCACATCGATCCAGGCCATGTCCGGAGAAAGTTTTATGAACGAGCACACGCCTGCGGACTTACCAAAGATTTTGTCAATCCCAGTACTCTGCGCCGTTCAAGGTCAGTTGAACTGCTGCGTGCCAATCTGCCCCTTCCAGCGATAGAAAAGCTTCTTGGCCATTCCAGTTTCAGTTCAGCCTCTGCCCTGCTGGAATTTTCTGAAGAAGACATTCATCACATTTTAAGAAGTTACCTGGACCGTGAAAGTAATCGCAGGACCAGTGCCCGGAATATGTTTTTCGGCAAGATAGTCGGATTAACCAGGGGAGATATTCAGTCAGAAGCTGTGCTCCTGACCTTGGGGGGTATAAATATTTCATCTATTATCACCAACGGCAGCCTGAAGAAGATGCGTCTCAAAAAAGGTTCATTGGTCACTGCAGAAATCAAGGCGCCTACTGTACTTATTGCAGGTGCTGAGGGAGCAGCAGATATCAGTGCGGAAAACCGGGTGCATGGGGTTGTTCAGGAAATTAATTCCGGCCGTGTGAATACCGAGGTGATAATGACCCTGGAGGAAGGCACGCAGCTATGCGCAATAATCACAACAGCCAGTTACAAACGCATGAATCTGAGAACAGGTGATCAGGCCTGGGCATTGTTTGGAGCTTATTCTGTAGTTCTGAACATTCCTGAGTTTTGATTAGGATCAGGCTTACCTGCACTTGTCATCATTTTTATGGTTGCGATGCTGGCAGCAATCTGTCTGGAACGTAAAAAGTTACCTTAAAAAAAATTTGGCATTATTTTGCTTTTTTAGACATGACCTCCTAAGAGTTTATCCGTGGACAGGATGTCAGTGGAAGGCCTTACCAAAAGAACGCTTTGGAAGCCCAAGTTCTGTTCATGCTAATTTCATGAAGTGGACCCAGGCTGGATTTTTTGTCAACCTTTGGAGGGCCGGATTGCAAAATACGATGACATGGAAGGTATCGCCTGGAAATGGCAAAGTATTGATGAAGCTTTGATCAAAGCCCCCATGGCTCTGGAAGCTGTTGGTCGGAACCCGACCGACAGGGTAAAAAAGGGAACCAAAAGGCATTTGCTGGTGGACGGGCGTGGAATACCGTTGTCAATCGTCGTGACAGGAGCAAATCGACATGATGTTAACCCAGTTGGCTCTTGTTTTTGACGAAATTATTGTTACGCCTCCTGAAGACATGGAGCTGTTTCTTGGCAAAAAATGCTACGCCCGGAATACCTTTCCATCAACATCAGGAAAAAATCCCCTGGTATCTAATATTGGAACTCCAATTTTATTTAGATTAATATCCCTGTATACCATATGGGCTGTACACAAAATAACCAGATCATAATCATCATTCAGGGGGCTTGATCTGCGCCCGGCATAATGAGCATATTCTCTGGAAGGCCTTATTTCAGGTACAAATGGATCATTATAAAAAACCCGGGCTCCTTTATGTTCCAGAAGCTCCATAATGCGGTAGGTTGGAGATTCACGGTCATCGTCAACCTCTGCCTTGTAGGCCAATCCCAGCAGAAGAATTTTTGAATTTTTAACTGGTTTCTCAAATTCATTAAGCACTTCAGCGGCCCGATTGACAACAAAATAGGGCATGGATGTATTTATTTCTCCTGCCAGCTCAATGAATCTGGTGGCCACGTCGTATTCCCTTGCCTTCCAGGTCAGATAAAAAGGATCTATGGGGATGCAATGCCCCCCAAGGCCGGGGCCAGGATAAAAGGGCATGAACCCGAATGGCTTGGTGGACGCTGCCCTGACCACTTCAAAAATATCAATATCCATCTTCATGAAAGCGGTTTTCAGCTCATTGACTAAGGCAATGTTCACACTGCGAAAGATATTTTCCATGAGTTTGACCGCCTCAGCCGCTCTGGTGGATGAAACCTGAACCACCTGGTCTATAACCTGGCCATAAAGGGCAAGGCCTGTCTCCATGCAGGCAGGAGTAACTCCGCCGCAGACTTTGGGGATGGTGCGTGTATTAAAGTCAGGGTTGCCCGGATCTTCACGCTCGGGGGAGTAGACCAGAAAGATGTCTTTTCCAACTTTAAAGCCGGCCTGTTCAATCCTGGGCATCAGTTCCTCATCAGTCGTACCCGGATAAGTGGTGGATTCTAAGGATATGATCTGGCCGGGGCGAAGACTATGCAAAAGCATTTCCAGAGAAGAAATGACGTAGGAAAGGTCAGGTTCACGGTGTTTGTTTAAGGGCGTAGGTACGCACAGGATCAATGCGTCAGCTTCTGCTGCCTTGGTAAAGTCAGTTGTGCACTGAAGTTTGCCTGAGTCTACATGAGCTTTGATGGGCTCTGACGGGATGTGCTTGATATAGCTTTGGCCGCCCATGATCTGGTCTACCTTGTTCTGGTCAATGTCCAGCCCCAGGACAGGGTAGCCTACTTCAAGGTAACGAAGGGCAAGGGGCAGTCCTACATATCCCAGTCCGACAATACCTATAGTGGCAGTCCGGTTGTTTAATTTTTCGATTAGCTGTGTTTTCATTTTCTTTTTTGCCTATTTTTTAAAAAAATCCCTGTACCATTGAACAAACTTAGTTATGCCTTCTTCAACAGTGGTTTCCGGTTTATAGCCAAGATCTTGAACCAGATCTTCTACATCAGCATAGGTACTTGGAACATCTCCGGCCTGCAGGGGCATGAAATTAATTTTGGCTTTTTTATCAAGGACCTTTTCCAGGGTGTGGATAAAATCCATGAGCTGGACCGGGTTGTTATTGCCAATGTTGTACAGCTTGTATGGGGCCTTGGAAGTGCAGGGATCAGGTTTTTTACCATCCCAGTCCGGGTTGCCCTGGGGCACGCGGTCTATTACCCGGATTACCCCTTCCACTATATCATCAATATACGTGAAATCTCTTTGCATATTGCCATTATTGAAAACATTCATGGGTTTGTTTTCCAGGATGGCCTTGGTAAACAGAAACAGGGCCATGTCCGGACGTCCCCATGGACCGTAGACAGTAAAAAAACGAAGGCCTGTACAGGGCAGGCCGTATAGGTGAGCATAAGTATGAGCCATAAGCTCATTGGCCTTTTTTGTGGCTGCGTACAGGCTTATGGGATGGTCCACATTATCATGGGTGGAAAATGGCTGGACTTCATTAAGGCCGTACACGCTGGAGCTGCTGGCAAAGGCAAAATGTTCCAGGTTGTTGTGCCTGCAGCATTCCAGAAGGTTTACATATCCCACCACATTGGAGTCCACATAGGCATGGGGGTTGGTCAGGCTGTACCTGACACCGGCCTGGGCAGCGAGGTTGCATGCCCGGTCAAACTGCTGCTCCTTAAAGAGTTTTTCCAAGTTTTCGCGGTCCTCAAGGTTCAGCTTGATGAATTTCAGATTGGGGTACTTGCGAGAAGTAAGCAGCTTATTGTATTCATAAGGTCCGGAAAAGCCTGAATATTCAAGGCGGCCATATTTTACATTTACATCGTAGTAGTCGTTAATGTTGTCCACGCCCACGACTTCGTCACCGCGCTCGGCCAGGGCCAGAGCAAGTTTGAAGCCGATAAAGCCGGCAGTGCCGGTGATTAGTACTTTCATGTGATTGGATCTCGTATATTCGGTTATTGGTTGATAATACCTTGATGTAAGGAAAAAAAACATTATTATGATTAATCGTTACATTTTTTGAACGTATGCGGGATTCGTTAAAGATTTTGCTGTGGTTATGTCAAGGGGATTTTAAATATTTTGAGGGTAGCAGGCAGACAGGGTTATGAATTGATAAAACAATGGTCAATGAGGGGACAGAGCCTGGGTTTCTTCATTGCAGGGTCAGTCCTGGCTTTTATAAAAGAATAGAAATTGACGAGACATTGGAT
>PWPY01000196.1 GCA_003558575.1 Desulfonatronovibrio sp. | reverse complement strand
TTCAGATTCTGGATGACGCCAAGGATGTCTACTCCTGTGAATCTACCAGCTTAAAAGGGAGATTTACTGACCTGATCAACAATAAACCCAATATCTTTATTATCTGGGCCATGAAAAAGGCAACCCTTGAACATAAGGGCCGTCTCCATGAGATAATGTGCGGGAAAAAGCCGCATACCAGGGATATTGAATTTTTATTCCGGCTTTTTGAAACATCTGGTGTACTTAAAAGTGTAATCAGACTTTATGGTTTTTTTCTGAACAGGGCTGACATGGCAGCAAGTTCCTTTCCTGCTTCAGCAGGCAGGGATAAACTCAAGGAGATTGTCAGGACCATGCTCAAGTGGCCTCATGGCTAGTTTGTGTGCATAGTGCGAACTATCCAGAGAAGCAGCATAGTAGCCGGAAATAGTGTCTATTTTTAAAAATATTTTGATTAATGCTGTGATTTTGGATTCTTAGGGCTTAAGAAAGGTTTTTTTTCCTTGAAAATTACAAAAATTGTTGCAAGCCAGGCTACGTTCTGATAAGTAGCTTGCAAAATAGTATGTTTTTTATGTGATTTTTGAGGATTATTCAAACTATTGGAGGCTTTTATGATTAGAAAATTTTTTATGATCACAATTTTAGCCCTGGTACTTTTTCTGGCTCCAGCTGGTGCCCTTGCAGGATCTGTTGTAAACATCAATACTGCCCCAGCTGAGGAGCTGCAATCCCTGACAGGAGTTGGCCCTGCTCTGGCAGAGAGAATAATTGAGCATCGCCAGGAATTCCCATTTGAATCGATAGAAGATATCATGCAGGTTTCTGGAATAGGAGAAACCAGGTTTAACGAAATAAAGGACTATATTGCTGTTGAATGACTTGTAACCAAAAAAAAGAATATTACTCTACCATAGAGGTTATACATAAAAAACATATGGCCTGAAAAAATATTTTTCAGGCCTTTTTTTGGTTGACAAGAATATCTGCTAATAGTAATCATTCCTAACAAGAGGCAGTGATGAGACTTACAAAGCAGAGAAAATTAATATTGGAAAGGCTCAGGAATTCCAAATCTCACCCAACAGCTACAGAGATTTTCGATAAGGTTAGAGCCGAGCTTCCTAATATCAGCTTGGGCACTGTCTATCGCAACTTAGATATTCTCAGCAAGCAGGGGTTTGTCAAAAAGATTGAAACCTGTGGTGACCAGAAGCGGTTTGATGCTGTTACCAGAGACCACCTGCATGTCATATGTTCAAGGTGTGGAAAGGTTCGAGACGTTGAAGGAGAGTTTGATTTAGACGTTGACAAACTTGCCGGCATTGATTCTGATTTCACCATTACTGGGATCAGGTTTGAAATACTTGGAATTTGTCCGGCTTGTCTGGCAAACCGCTCCTGATTTCCACGGGCTTCAGCCTGAGCCAGATTGAGAAGTTCATGACGCTACTGGCTGAGATTCCAAGATAAAAATCGGGGCAGAGTCTATCAGAACTCCCCTTGGGATTTATGAGGATGTGTTCATATATAATATTTTTAAAACAATAGGTTGTAACCAATTAAACTTGATAGTTAATTAACAGGAGGATTACATGAAATCGTTAAAAGGAACCCAAACAGAAAAAAATATTTTAACTGCCTTTGCTGGTGAGTCTCAGGCCCGAAATCGCTATACATACTTTGCCAAGCAGGCCAAAAAGGACGGCTATGTCCATTTGTCAAACATCTTTGAAGAGACTGCCAATCAGGAGAAAGAGCATGCCAAAAGGCTGTTCAAGTTTCTGGAAGGTGGAGAAGTGGAGATTCAGGCTTCATTTCCTGCTGGTAAAATAGGAACAACCATGGAAAATCTGCATGAAGCAGCTAACGGTGAAAAATATGAGCATGAAACCATGTATCCTGACTTTGCCAAGGTTGCCTTGGAAGAAGGCTTCCCTGAAGTAGCTGCAGCAATGGAGGCTATTGCTGTTGCCGAACAGCTTCATGAGAGAAGATATAGAGGGTTTATTGCTAATATAGAAAATGGAACAGTATTTAAAAAGGATAAAGAAGTAATCTGGAAGTGTCAGAATTGCGGATACACTCATAAAGGTAAAGAAGCTCTTGATGAGTGCCCGTCATGCGTACATCCCAAGGCCCACTTTGAAGTCCTGTGTGAAAACTGGCAATAAATCATATTGAAAAGATCAAAGGCAGGCTTTAAAGTCTGCTTTTTTAGTTTTGATCTTTGTTGAATTTTATAAGTAACCCTTGCCAGGTGGGTTATTACTGTTTAAACATAACTTTTAGACATCCCAAAACCCTTAACCTGAAGAGAGGTATAAGATGGCCAAAGTTTTAGAGATTTATAAATGTGATGCTTGTGGAAATATTGTTGAAGTGGTTCATGGTGGAGAGGGAGAACTGGTCTGCTGTGGTCAGCCCATGAAGCTGCAGACAGAAAACACTGTTGATGCAGCCAAGGAAAAACATGTTCCTGTGATTGAAAAGACAGCTGAAGGTTACAAAGTAACTGTGGGCAGTGTGGATCATCCAATGGAAGACAAGCACTATATTGAATGGATTGAATTGGTTGCAGACGGCAGGGCTTACAGGGAATTCCTCAAGCCAGGCCAGGCCCCTGCTGCAGAATTTTGCGTTAAGGCGGAAAAAGTAACTGCCAGGGAATATTGTAACATTCACGGCCTGTGGAAGGCAGAAGCTTAGGAGATTCATATGGCCGCACCTGAAGAAATGTGGCAATGTCAAATGACTAATTGTGGTTGTTATTATGATCCCGACAGGGGGGATCGCAAGGGAAAAATACCCAAGGGAACAAGCTTTCATGATCTGCCTGATGACTGGAAGTGCCCTGTGTGCGGAGGAGGCAAAAAGTGCTTTCGTCCCCTGGCAGGTCCGGGGTCTGTTAAGGAAGACAAGTAAAGGGCATAAATCATGAAAAAATATGAGTGTGCAGTATGTGGATATGTTTACAACCCTGTCCTGGCATCCAGGTCTGGGTTGTCCAAAGATACTCAGTTTGAGGAAATTCCAGATGACTGGTGCTGTCCGCAATGCGGAACCAAAAAGAAGTATTTTGTGGAAAAAACACAAGAAACACAATAAGGAGTAAAAAATGGAAAAATGGGTATGCGAAATCTGTGGTTATGTTTACGATCCAGCAGAAGGCGATCCAGATAACGGTGTTGCAGAAGGAACTAAGTTTGAAGATATTCCGGAAGACTGGGTGTGCCCTGTTTGCGGAGCTGCCAAAGATAATTTTGCCAAAGAGGCTTAATGTTTCTGGTATGAAATATATATGCCCGCCGGTTATCCGGCGGGCTTTTTGTTTGGCTGATCAAAAAACAAATGCTTAGGTACTTTTTAAAAACTCCGGAGAGAACATGGCAATAGTTGAAATTAAGAAAAACATATTCTGGGTGGGAACTATAGACTGGAATATTGAAAATTTTCATGGTTATTCCTTAGCGAGAAGAGGAACAACATATAATGCTTTCCTGGTCATGGATGAAAAGATTACCCTGTTTGATGCTGTGCCTGAGAAGTTTAAATGGGATCTGTATCATCAGATATTCAAACTGATCAAGCCGGAACAACTTGACTACATTGTGGTAAATCACGTGGAAATGGATCATTCCGGGGCTTTGCCGTTTATAGTGGATAAATGTAAACCAGAAAAGATATTTTGTTCAACCATGGGAGAAAAGTCTCTTGCATCCCATTTTCACAGAAAAGACTGGCCGGTGCAGGTTGTAAAGGACGGTGAATCCATTGCTCTCGGGAAGAAAAATGTTCAATTTCTGGAAGCCAGGATGCTTCACTGGCCTGACACCATGTTTTCCTATATCCCCGAAGACAAGCTTCTAATTTCCAGTGACGCATTCGGCCAGAACATAGCCAGCTCAAAACTCTTTGATGATGAGCATGATCTTGAACTTCTGCTGTCCGAGGCAAGACATTATTATACAAATATAATTCTGCCTTTTTCAGGGTTTGTGCAGAAAACTCTGAACCGGGTCAAAGAGTCTGGAATGCAGATTGATATGATAGCTCCGGATCACGGTGTTATCTGGCGCTCTCACGTGGGTGATATCGTCTCCGCTTATGAAGAGTTTGCGGCTCAAAAGGTGAAGGAAAAGGCTGTGCTGGTTTTTGACACCATGTGGCACAGTTCGGAAAAGATGCTTAAGGCCCTTGGTGATGCGATGATGGAACAGGGCATTGATATCAGATTCATGTCTCTTAAGAAATTTCATCACAGTGATGTAATGGGGGAATTTTCTGATGCTGCTGCACTAATATGCGCTTCTCCCACTCATAATAATGGAATGCTGCCTTTGATGGCTGATTTCTTAACCTACATGAAAGGTCTCAAACCTAAAGGCAGAATTGGCGCAACCCTTGGATCTTTTGGCTGGAGCGGTGAAGCTCCCAAAGCCATGGCTCAGGTTATGGAAGATTCAGGCTTTGATATGCCATTATCACCTTTACGCGTTAAGAATGTACCTACCCATGATCATCTGTCTGAATGTCGAAAAATGGGTATTGAGCTGGCAGGGAAAATAAAAGAAAGGGTATCATCTCAGTCCGGGTAGAGTGATTGCTTTATGAAGAAAGTAAAAGAAGAAATTATCAGCATTTTGAGCCGGGAAGATATTTCCGGCTCTTTGTCAGATATTTTGAGCATGCCTGCCAAGTCAGTTCTGAGCCCTTTATTCTCTGCTATTCTCAATCCCCAGGAGCTTGCGAGATGGCACGCTGTAACAGCCATGGGCCAGGTGGTGTCAAGATTGGCTGATGAGGATATTGAGCAGGGGCGCATTGTAATGCGTCGGCTGATGTGGTCTCTCAACGATGAGTCAGGAGGCATTGGCTGGGGGGCTCCCGAGTGTATGGGAGAGATAATGGCTTTGCACCTGAAACTGGCCCGGGAGTTTCATCCTATTTTATTTTCATATCTTGTGGAGCGTGAAGACGGAGCAGATAATTTTCTGGAATATCTTCCTTTACGCAAGGGGGCTTTCTGGGGTTTATCAAGGCTGACTATTGAAAGGCCGGACCTGGGCATGACAGCGTATGACAATGCTATAATGGCTCTCAAAGGCGAGGATGATCCGTTTATTCTCTTATGTCTTTGTCTTTATTTCAAGAAGGTAAGCAAAGATCCTGAAGAGTTAACAGCAAAAATTCGATCAGTAAAAGACGCGCAAGTTAGTTTCTACTGGGACAGAAAACTAAGCACTGTCCGCCTTAGTGATATGTGCCCTGCAGCATAATAATCAATCACTTAGAGATTATATCCACAGTTAGAATTTCAGCCGGAGATAGTACCCTAATGGGTG
>PWPY01000174.1 GCA_003558575.1 Desulfonatronovibrio sp. | reverse complement strand
TTTAAGATAATCTTTAACAAATCTTGTCCTTCCAAGTCCTTTTTCGCCCGAAAGATAAATGTTATAGCCAGGCCTTGTAATTGTAAGCGCCAGCTCCAGAGCTTCAAAAGCCCTTTGCTGGCAGTTGCGCGAATCAAACGCTCCATACCTGGCTGTCTTGGTGTCTGAGAACCTGATTTTGGACGGAGTTAAAAATATGCTAAGCTTTGAAGGCTGCAGGGGCTTGGCTTTTTTCATTTATTCCTCTTGGGAAAAGTTTGGCTTGTAAGGGTAATTTGGTTATAGTATCAGGTTAAATAGTTTCCATCTGGAAAGTCTTTCTTTCCGGAAACGAGGAATTCTTTCTTTTGGCAAGGAAATCAATCAATTATGAGGAGGCGTATCTTAATACGTTGACGAATAATTGCGCAGATTGACGCCGCCAAAAGGAAAAAGATCCGTTTCCGGATGAAAACTAAATAAATTGCAGTTATTCAGCACGTTGTGCTGCATTAAACATAAAAAATTGTGACAAATAGTTACAATAAACTTTTTATTATGCCCTGCTTCAGGTTAAAAATCAATATTGTTATTTTACTGACAAATTTATAAATTGGCTTGTGTCCGCATCGGGTATCGGGAATTACTTTACCAAAAACTTTGACAGCAACTGAGCTTAACATTTTACAAGTCACCCTATTGATTCTAACTTGACAATAATAACTCATTTTCAATTCTGTCCCAGCGCTGGCCGGTTCACTGTCAGGAGCAATATCCTGACTCTTGCCGAGACAATTTATGGCTTTATGAAAAAGGAATTCCCGAACAAGGCACTATCACTCCATTTTAGCGCATTTTGATTTAAGCAGCGGAACCACTAACGGCCAGAACATTGGAGCTTTGAACTTTTTCAAATTAAAAGTACTTTGAGCCATTGACTTGAAGCCCTCTGCTGTGTTAAAAATTTTAGCTTGTGAACGAATGAACATACAAGGGTTTGTTAAGGCTTTAAAATATCATGTTTTTCAGATCAAAAAACAAACAGGCTCTTCTGGGAGACCTGGGCAAGGCCAGTCTCCTGGGGATTCACTTGGTATCATGTACCTTTGTGGGTTTTGCCATTGGTTACTTTCTGGATAAGTGGCTGGGAACTGAGCCCTGGTTTCTGATTGGATTTCTGTTTTTTGGTATTGCGGCCGGCTTTAAAAACATGTATCTGGAAGCCAAGAAAATTCATGAGGAAGAAAGAAAGCGTGATCAGGGGCTACTTGGGAAGGACGAACAGAAAGGTTGAGGTTTTCCTCAACAACAGGGGACTCATAATCCCCAAAGTCAGAGTTCTGGTTCGCAACCAAATTTATCTCAGCATCCTTGGTATGCTAATTTTCTGGATTTTTTTTTCAGGATCTGTTTTAATTGGTTTTGTCACCGGTGCTGTGCTAGGCACATTTAACTTTTACTTTCTGGCCAAGCTGATTCAGGAACTGGTCCACATTAAAAAAGGGGCTGTCACCCCGCTTTTGTTCAGTTTTTACATCAGACTGGGCCTCACAGCTTTAGTTCTGTTTTTTTCTATAGTTTACTGGAAGGCAAATATTTATTCTTTGCTTATCGGCTTAAGTGTTGTCCTATTGAATGTTTTAATATTTGGCGCCACTCTGGTTGGTCAAAAAGTCAAGGAGGCTTAGTTAATGGAAGATCTATACCAATGGATGTTTTTAAAGGAGCTATTCAACTATATGGGGCTGTATATTCCCCATCATGTTCTCTACTCCTGGTTTTTCATTATCCTGCTGGTACTGCTGGGGTGGATGGCTACTCGAAAGATGACCCTGGTGCCTAAAGGAGTTCAAAACTTTTTTGAATTTCTTATCAAGTCCGTGGAGGACTTTGTAGTTGCCAACATGGGTGAACCTGGGAGAAAGGTGTTCCCCGTTCTATTCACTCTGCTCATATACATATGGGTTCTTAACGTAGCCGGACTGATCCCAAGTATAGATGCTCCTACAGCCAACATTAACACTACCGCCTGTATGGCTCTATTTGTGTTCATCTATTACAACTACTGGGGTTTCAAGCTGCATGGATTGAAATACATTAAACACTTCATGGGACCCTACTGGTGGTTGGCTCCCATCATGTTTCCCATTGAGATTGTCAGTCATCTCGCCAGGCCGCTCTCTTTGACTCTCAGGCTTTTTGGAAACATCCGCGGTGAAGAAATTGTAATTGCCCTTATGTTCCTTTTAGCTCCGCTGCTTGGTTCTTTACCAATCTTTCTTCTATTCCTGCTTATGAAAACAATGCAGGCTTTTGTCTTCTTCATGCTGTCCATGATGTACCTTAAGGGCGCTTTTGAAGAGGCTCATTAATTCCGGGGGAAATGGTCATTTGACCGTATAAATAACACTTTTAGGAGGATTTGTAATGCGTAAGACTTTATTTGTTATTCTGAACACAATGTTTCTTGTTGGATTGGCGAGCGTTGCTTTTGCTGCTGAGGTAGCTCCTGAGGTAGTTTCCAATATCGCCTTGGCTACTGCTATTGGTATGGGTGTTGCTGCTTTTGGAACCGGCATTGGACAGGGCCTTGGTCTGAAAGGTGCTTGTGAAGGTACTGCACGCAATCCTGAAGCAAGTGGTAAGATCACAGTAACCATGCTCATCGGTCTGGCCATGATCGAATCTCTGGCCATTTATGCTCTGGTTATCAACCTGATCCTTCTGTTTGCTAACCCCTTTATCTAAGACTCAATATTAGGGGAGGGTGATACCCTCCCCTTTTTCTTAAAAGATATTGTTAAAAATTTCACTATGCCACACCTAAAGCATGACCGCATTCCCCGGGCTACCATTTCCAGACTTGCAATATACGTCCAGGAATTGGAGGGTATGGAGCAGCAAGGTGTTAAAGTGGTATCCTCAGAAAAGCTTGCAAATGCCTGCGGTGTTAACCCCTCACAAATCCGTAAAGACTTGGCCTATTTTGGAGAGTTCGGGGTAAGAGGCGTAGGTTATTATGTTTTTGAGCTGAAAGAAGCTATAAAGCAGAGTCTTGGACTTGACAAGACCTGGAACGTAGTCCTGGTTGGAGTCGGTAACCTGGGTAGAGCCCTGCTGAGACATGGAGTGCTCAGAAAAAGGGGCTTTATAATTGTTGGTGCCTTTGATTGTGATCCGTTTAAAATTGGTGAAGAAATTGCCGGCCTTGAAGTAATCTGCTCAAGCAAGCTCCCTGCAAAAACAAATGAACTTTACGTTGAAATAGGCATTATAACTACCCCGCCTGAAAGGGCCCAAAGGGCAGCCAATTACCTTCTGGAAGCTGGCATCAAAGGGATTGTTAATTTTGCCCCCGCCCGCATCAATGCACCATCCAATGTATCAGTAGAGTATGTTGACTTTATTCATAACCTGTTTTCAGTTGCCTTTAACATTACTCAGAACCAGGCCAAAGGCCTCATCTGATTTATCCATCAATTTAAGCAGCTCCACACAAATTTCTCTTGCCCATGAAAAATCATGCTTATGTCAATGATAGAGGTATGAAAATCCTGAATCTATTTACAATATATCTACCTTAAACCCTAACACTTATGGCTTGGCAGGGGTAAGATGAATAGTTGCAAAATTATTATCCTTTGCGCTTTGGTTCCGTTTCTCTTTTTTTCCCATGGCTGTGCCCAGGGAGAAACGTATTTCATTGATCAGAGCGGTCTTGAAAAAATAATCCTGGACCATGAAAACGTCTTAATCATTGATGTTCGGGAACCACACGAAAGACATGGCCCCCTCGGAAAAATTCCTGGATCATTGAATATCCCGTTAGGACTGCTTGAACAAGGAATTACCTCGGTTGACCTTGATCCGGATACTGTAATAGTACTTCTATGTCGCACTCAAAACCGCAGTCAAACAGCATATCAGGTACTTGGGAAAATGGATTTTTCAAAAATTTATGTTCTAAAAGGCGGAATGATGAACTACAATCATCAGCAGCCAATTCCAAGTAGAGAATAGAGTCCCTTTATATCTACGCTTTGCCTCACAGCAAGGGCCAGTTTGTCTAAGGCCTGGTCAATATCATAAGAACTCTGGATGCCCTCTAATGGCGATAGCCCTTTCCTGACTCGAACCCTGTTCAGCAAATGCCTGCGAAACTGATCATCATCAAAAACACCGTGAAGGTACGTACCCCAGAGATGAAGGGATACATGAGCTGCGCTCAAAATTTCTCCATCAGAATTTTTGGCTGGTTGCTGTACCGGCCCATTTATGGTTGTTCGTCCATGGTGAATTTCATAGCCTTTAACAGTAAGCGCCTTGCCCGATCCATCACTCCAGGGCACGTTGACTTGTTTGAGAACCTTGTGCTCCTTAATCACGGTTTCCAAAGGCAGAAGTCCAAGCCCCCTAATGTAATTAATTTCTGATTCAAGGTTATACGGATCTGAGATGCCTGTTCCAAGCATTTGAAATCCACCGCATATTCCAATCAATTCTTTTCCGGGATAATGAACAAATTCCAGAATATGTCTGTCAAGTCCTGAATCCTTCAGGACTTTGAGATCTGATATTACACTTTTGCTGCCTGGAATAATAACCATGTCAAATTCTTTGCAGAAATCTGCCGGACCTCGAACTACCGTCATGGTCACATCAGGCTCAGCGATCAAAGGATCAAAGTCTGTAAAATTGGAAATATGCGGCAGATCTATAAGACCTATATGCAGGCAGTCATGACTTGAACTTTGCCTGGGTGAATGGTGGTGGTTCTTGAAGGTGACTGAGTCTTCTTCAGGAATCCCTAAATTATGCACAAATGGAACAACCCCGAAAAATCCTTTTCCGGTGTGTCTAACAGTGTAATCAATGGCGCTTTGAAGCAGTTCTTCCTGACCGCGAAATTTATTAATAATCATGCCTGAAAACAGATCTTTTTCCCAAGGCAGAAGCATATGGTATGTACCGAGAAAAGAGGCAAAAACCCCCCCCCTGTCTATATCCCCCACAAGAATTACCTTTGCATCGGCGTGACGGGCCATCTTCATATTTACAATATCATGATCTTTGAGATTAATCTCCGCAGGACTGCCAGCGCCTTCCAGAACCATTACCTGGTATTCTGCAGAAAGATCATCATAAACATCCTTGACCCTGGTAAAAAGATCCTTCTTATAACTGATATAATCGTTTATCTCCATGTTTCCCATAGGTGTGCCCAATACAATCACCTGCGAGCCTGTTTCTGAGCATGGCTTCAAAAGAACAGGATTCATCCGTGAATCTGGCTCAAGGCCACAGGCAACGGCTTGAACAGCCTGGGCTCTGCCCATCTCATGTCTTTCAC
>PWPY01000221.1 GCA_003558575.1 Desulfonatronovibrio sp. | reverse complement strand
TCTGGAAAAGAGCGCAAGTCTTCAAGGCTGGTTCCAAGAAAGACAACTGGATTGATATCAGACATACAGATTTTATATAATATCTTGTATGAGATGGCAAGTCTTAAATATAGTCATCAGCCCGCTCCCAGCCTCTTCATGGAATAAACCCCCTCCACCCCGCCAACCGGAGTGAATTTCCGTTCATCCTTGGAGCCCAGCAGGTGCTTGACCTGATCAAAAACCTCCTGAACAAAGTCTTTACCTCCGATAACCCCGGAATCAGTAAAGTAACGACATCTAAACCTGAACATATCGGTCCGGCTGATTTTGTATTTCTTTTTCCTGGCTTTTGCCACGATCTTTGGATCAATTCCTCTATTCACTGACCCCTGTCCGGGGCGTAGGCCCCTATGGCTTCCTGCTCGGAGAGCTTTCCAGCTCGGAGAGGCCGGAGGCTGTCCCCCTGACTACTGACTCCTGTCCCTTAGTGCTAATTTAAGATATTCTATTTATGCTTGCCTAACAGTAAACGCTGCCTTATAAAAATCTTTTCCAAGGTCAAATAACTCTACTTAGGGGATCAACATGCAAATAACAATAGATATGCCAGATAGCTTTATGAAGGAGATATCCTACGGATTTACAGCCCCGGAGCGAGAAATAAAGTTCCTACTGGCGTCCAAGTTGGTTGAATCTGGAAGAATTTCAACAGGGAAGGCAGCGGAATGGTTAAATATTTCTAAGCCGCAATTTCTCCAAGAAATGGGTCGCTATGGTGTCTCAATCTTTCCAGTAGACGAACTCTCACTTGATAAGGATGTATTAAATGCCCAGAATGGTAATTATTAATACATCCCCCATACAATATCTACATCAACTGGGGCTCATAAACATCTTAAATTCCTTATATGGAAAGGTCCATCTGCCTGAAGAAGTAAGTGAGGAGATAGAACAGGGGAAACTTGAAAGCATAGGTTTAGAGGCATAGATTTACCAGACATAAGCAGCCTGGAAATTATAAATACCATACCTAAGCAAAAATCAGCCTTCAATCGACTCGTACGAGATCTGGATAAAGCCTCATACCGACAACTAAACGCATATCCCTTCCCATACTACACCAACAAACAGGCACTAAGATAATGAAATTCTTTAAAGGTTTAAAAAGTTTTTTAAGCCCGGAGCAGGAGCCTGACCTTACAGAAGCCTTTGCCAAACACAGGCAGACTCTGCCCACCCTGTGGCTTCTGGGAAAAACCGGTGCAGGCAAATCAACTCTCATCCACGCAGTTACTGGCAACAGCCGGATTGAAATAGGCAATGGCTTCAGACCCTGCACTGAGACAGCTTACAGCTATGATTTCCCGGAAGACAAACCTTTGATGCGCTTTTTGGACACTCGAGGTCTCGGAGAACCGGATTATAATCCAGAAGATGATATTATGGAGTGCCAGGATAGATCCAACGCCCTTCTATTGGTGATGAAGGCTGAAGATCCTGAACAGAGTCATGTTTTATCAGCCCTGAAACAAATTAGAGACTCAGGAAAGACAAAGCATATCCTGCTGATCCATACTGCAGTATGTATGATAGAAGACGAGCACCAGCGTTTTCAATGCGTAACCTACAATGAAAGTCAGGTCGAAAAAGTCTGGAAACAAACCATTGATTCCATTCAGGTGGACTTTGAGCTGAGAGACGGTTCAACTTTTGGAGTAAAGGCCCTCACTAAGAAATTGTCCGAGCTTATGCCCATAATAGATGAGCTAATGGAAAAACAGGATATCCGTGACCAGGAAAAAAAGAATTTTTTCAGGCTGAAAAAAGAAATCCTGTGGCATTCAGGCATAGCCGGGGCAAGCGATGCTGTCCCTGTGACCGGTACGCTCACTGTTCCAGCTGTTCAGGCCAGAATGCTTTATCTTATTGCAGACAGGTACGGACTTCAATGGGATAAACGATCCATGGCTGAATTTGCAGCAGCCCTTGGAGCCGGCTTTGGTGCTCAGTATATTTCTAAGTTTGGAGTCCGCCAGTTGGCCAAGCTTATTCCCGGTTATGGACAGACTGTTGGCAGCGCCACAGCAGCGGCTGTCAGCTTCAGTGCGACTTACGCCCTGGGCCGCGTGGCCTGTAAGTATATCTACCATAAGAAAAAGGGTGAAGAAGTGACCCGTGAAGAACTGATGAACATGTATAAAAATGCCTTTGAAAGCATAAGAGACGCTGCCCCAAATGAAACAAACAACCGATAGCTTTAAGTTTCTGAACCGGATCTCTCCCGGGCTTGCCCCCCTGATTATAACAGCAGCAATCCTGCCTGCTCTAATCCTTGTTTGTTTTGGAGTCTATGCACTGTTCAAGTATGGATACATACTTTATTTTACCGGACTTCTAACTTTATGTGCCGTGCTTGGAGGATCAGGACTCTGGATTATCAGAAAAAAATCCGGATCAGCACTCCTTGGACATATTGACGAATCATTGGTCCAACCCTCTCGGGACTGGTCTGAATTTGATCTAAAGATATGGGAGGAAACCAACCAGCACATTGAAATCACCCTGGAGGAAAACTCCCTTTGGTCGGACCTGGGCATACATGCCAGAACAGTTGCAGCCTTTGTGGCGGAAAAGTATCATGGCCGGGGCAACCGTAAGGAACTGTCATTTTCAGCCATTGAACTGCTCAAAATGATGGAAGAGGTAAGCAGGCGCTACAGACTTACCCTGAAAAAGCATGTTCCCTATATTGAGAAAGTGAACATTTCCACTCTGAAGATGTTTTATGACCATAAGGATAAAGCTTCAAAAGCTGGAAAATTGTGGAACTTATACCGGACTTACAGGGTCTTTACCCCTCATGGCCTTCTCGCTGAGGCCAAGGGTTTGATTATCAGCAAAATGTTTTCCGGTGTCAGCCAGGAAATGCAATTCAGACTTAAACAGGCTTTTCTTCAGGAAGTGACGTCTGTGGCCATTGATCTTTACAGCGGCAGATTTAAGTTCGATGAAGACCTGCGTATTGATACCCATAAAGAAGATTCCGGGATCATGGCCCTTGATCCTGACCCTTTGCGTATCTGCATGGTCGGTCAGGTAAGCGCAGGCAAATCAGCTGTCATCAATGCCCTGACAGGACACATCAGAGCTGAAGTGAGCAGGCTGCCCTCAACTGACAAAGCTGCCATTTATCAGTGCAGCATTGACGGACATGATATAGTGCACTTAGTTGATCTTCCCGGACTGGATGGTGAAGAAAAAAATGACCAGTTTATTCTAAAGCAGATAGCCAAAAGCGATATGGTCCTCTGGGTGGTCAAGGCTAACCAGCCATCCAGGGATTTAGACACCAAGTTTTATTCAAAATTAAAATCATTTTATATGGAGTCTGTTAATCGATCTAAAAAAAGGCCGGTATTCATTGGGATACTGACCCATATCGACCGGCTTAAGCCAGGCCATGAATGGAAGCCACCTTATGACCTTGAATCTCCCAACACTTCCAAAGCCCGGACCATCCAGGCTGCCCTGAACTACAATAAAAGCCTGCTTAAAATGGATGAGTGGATTCCTGTTTGCGTTGCTGAAGATAAAGAGAATTTCAATGTGCAAAAACTCGGCTCAGCTATCGCAGCGGGATATGATGCAGCCCTTCAGACGCAGTTCAACCGCGCACGTCTTGGAAGTATTTCTGGTCCTGGTTTTAATGAAACATTCAAACGCCTGAAAAATTCAGCATCTGCCCTGTTTAAGGATTTTTCTTAACAATTGCCTCAATATATTTCTGAATAAGTTTCTTATCCCTGATATCATTGTCCACAGCCCACATCAGTGTTTTCTTTAGAATTTTACCAATTTCCGGGCCCTGAGACAGACCGGTTATTTCCATAACATCCCTGCCGCTAACGATAGAGGTAACTTTGTTATCTCCATTATCTATCCAGGACTTAAGTCTTTTTCTGAGGGAGGCTGCATCCTGTTCAAACTTTAATGCCTCCTGGCTATCTCTTGATGCCAGATCACATTTTATTACTGCTTCCAGTACATCCCATCTTTCATTGGACATCAGTTTATAGACCTTGAATGGACGCATTTCATTAATTCTCAGTCCCTTCATGTGATTTTCAGTCACAAAACACATGGTCTGGATAATGGCAGATGACATCTTCAGTCTGCTGCCCATGTTGCGGATTATATCCACTCCTGCTTTATCATGACCATGATATACAGGCTGGCCGTTTTTGTGGCTGAGACTTGCTGCCTTGCCCACATCATGAAAAAGAATGGAAAGATTTATTACCGGATCAGATTCTTCACTCGCTTCCAGCGCAGCCAGGGTATGCTCCCAGACACCTCCCTCCGGGTGATGAGCTGGATTGTGAGCCAGACCCTTAAGGGCCTGGAGCTCAGGCAACACATAAGTAAGCAATCCGGATTGTTCCATGAGCCTGATCCCTCTACCCACGGATTTTCCTGACAATGAACAGATATTAAGAACTTCCTGACCTGTTCTTTCCGGAGCAGCTTCAGCAATAAAAGACGAAAGTTTTATTATGGCCCTGAATGTTTCAGGATCAATTTCAAAATCAAGTGCTGCAGATAGCCTTACTGCCCTTAAAAGTCTGATGGGATCTTCATAAAAACGATCAACCGGACTTATGGTTGCACGCACCAGTCTGCTTTTAATGTCTGCCTGAGCGTTAAATGGATCAAAAATGTTACCCTGGGCGTCCATGGCCATGGAATTAATAGTAAAGTCCCTGCGCCCGGCATCAGCTTTAAAAATCCTGCTTTTATACTCATGCCCTGTTTTTGCAGATCCATTGCCTGGTAAAAGATCACTCAATAAAGTTGTCTCAAAACGCATACCTTTATATCCAACAGACAGCATGCCAAAATCCCTGCTTTTGCCTACCCTGTGGGCAGAAAACAAATCTGAAACCATCTCCAGAGGCATGCTGGTTGCCAGATCAATGTCTTTGACAGGCCTGCCCATTAAATGATCACGAACAGCCCCGCCCACAACTAAGGCTAAATAACCATGATTTTCAATGGTTCTGAGAAGTTCTATAACTGTTTTATTCAGCATTATTTCGATCAGACTCCTGGCTCGAAGTTTCATGTGGACCTTGACACAGGGAAGCTGCCCACTTTTTTGTGAGCAGCTTCCCATACGAAACATTAGAGACCTTTAATTAGTTTTCATCCAGAAAGTCTTTCTTTCTGGATACTGAAACAGTCGGTTTTCTTTCCGGAAACGAGGAGTTTTTTCTTTTGGCAAGGAAATCAAGCAATTATGAGGAGGCGTATCTTAATACGGTGACAAATAATTGTGCAGATTGACGCCGCCAAAAGGAAAAAGAACCGTTT
>PWPY01000209.1 GCA_003558575.1 Desulfonatronovibrio sp. | reverse complement strand
CCCGTTAGTCAAAAGCAAGAATATGGAAACAGACTCTCGGCTACTTGAATAAATTACTGGTTTTGACTTACGGGCTCATGCTGGGAGTTTGCAGCAACAGAAAACAAATCAGGATACAGGCTATCCCCTCAGCACGGTGAATAGATACAAAAAAATTAGCAATTGTTCTCAATAATTCATTCAATGTCAGGCATCTAAGATCTCGCGAATTTTGTTAAGCAGTGTGGTCAACTGATAAGGTTTGGCAATATAACCTTTTGCTCCAGCCTTGAGGCTGTCTTTCCCCTGACCTGTAGCTGAATATCCACTGGCAATGAGCACCCTGACCTCCGGGTTTATGGATTTGATCTTTTTAAGACATTCCTTTCCTCCCATGCCGGGCATATTAAGATCCAGAACAACCACTTGAATGGACTTGATATTTTTTCTGTAAATATCCAGCGCCTCCTCTCCGCTGGATGCGTCCAGAACATTATAACCATGATTACTCAAAGCTTCAGAAGTAAGCTCACGGATGTCTTCCTCATCATCAACAACAAGGATGGTCTCAGTTCCACCTTTCAAAAAACTATGATCTTCATCAGGAACAACCTTTTCAGCCTCTTTATCTAAGGCAGGCAGATATATTTTGAAACTTGTTCCCTGACCAGGCTCACTATAACAAAAAATATGTCCTTTATGTTCTTTTATAATCCCATAAACCGAGGCTAATCCAAGTCCTGTCCCTTTTCCAATTTCCTTGGTGGTAAAAAAAGGCTCAAAAATATGCTTGACGGTTTCCTTGCTCATTCCCAGACCAGTGTCCGATACTCTCATATGAACATAAGGACCAGGATCAATCTCTATGTATTGTTTGGAATCTTCCGGCCTCAAAAAAATGTTTTCTGTCTCTATTATCAGTTTTCCACCATCAGGCATGGCATCAGCTGCATTAAATCCGATATTGAGCATAACCTGCTCCATCTGAACAGGATCAGCATTTATCGACCATAAATTATCATCCAGATTCTCACGTATCTCAATCATTCTCGGCAGGGTTCTTTTGAGCATTTTAACAGCATCTTCAACTTCCTGGTTGAGATTTATAATTTTTCTGCTGGACTCTTCCTTTCTACTGAAAACCAAAAGCTGCTTAATCAGTTGTGCCGCACGATTTATGGACTTTTGAACAGTTTTCAGTCTCTTCAAGTCCGGGTGGTGAGTATCTTTACCTCTGAGCAAAAGCTGAATGTTTCCGCCCATGGTCTGCAAAATATTATTAAAATCATGGGCAACTCCCCCGGCCAGAATACCCATTGATTCCATTTTCTGGGACTGTAAAAGCTGAGCCTGTAGCCGTTCTTTTTCATCTTCTGCAAGTCTGCGCTCTGTTTCATCATAGATCATGGACAGCATAACCCTTCTGCCACCAAGGGTTACTGCCTCACCAGACCAAAGTGCCATTATTGTTTTACCCTGCTTGGTTCTGAATTTTATGGGCATTTCCTTAAAGCTTCCTTTTTCTTTAAGTATTGCCACCACGCGGTCTCTGTCTACAGGATTATCCCAGATACCGATTTCCTTGGATGTTCGCCCTACCTGTTCATCCATTGGCCAGCCAAGCATTTCAGCCCAGCGGTCATTGGCGTCAATGATCATGCCTGTTTCTATGTCGGATATAACTTGAGGGGCAGGACTGGACCTGAATGCTTTGGCAAAACGTTCCTGACTTTCCTGAAGCTCTTTTTCTCTTTTTATTCTATCAGTTACATCTCTGATCAGTTCAACTACACAAGCAACGCGCCCCTGTTCATCAAGAATGGGATTAGCCTGACACCTCAGATATTTATCTATCTCAGGAACATACTTTTCATTGGACGCCGGCTTTTTCCTGGCAACAGCCTCAAGACCTGCACAGGGTAAACAAGGTGATTTCCTTCCTATAAGTTCATGACACTTTTTGCCAACCACTTCTTCATGAGATAAATTTAGAAATTCATAACCTACCTTATTATACATTATAATCCGAAGGTCAGGATGTTTAACACTCATAAGATCAGGTACATTATCCAATATTCCCTGAAACAGGGCATTTTTTTCTTTGAGAGATTCCTCACTGCTTCTTAATGAGTCTTCAACCCTTTTACTTGAGGTCATGTCTTCTACAATACCTACAAGCCCCAGCACCCTGCCATCTCTGTCAGAAAGGGGTGCCAGATTAACACGTACCGGTGTTTTCTTGGTGGCTGTGACTGAGTGATAAACATCCTCATAAAAACCAACACCACCCTCAAGGGTCGCAGAAATTTCAGCAACCATCTTTTTATCAGGCAAATCAAGCAAAGATATTCCTATCAGTTCCTGCCTTGAAGATCCGATAACTTCCACAAAGTTA
Source organism: Desulfonatronovibrio sp. (assembly GCA_003558575.1). Taxonomy (GTDB): domain Bacteria; phylum Desulfobacterota; class Desulfovibrionia; order Desulfovibrionales; family Desulfonatronovibrionaceae; genus Desulfonatronovibrio. The sequence continues at coordinate 2,989 of PWPY01000209.1, read as the reverse complement.
TTATTGCAGTCTACAATCAGACCATTATGATCGGCTTGGAAAATACCAAGAGGTGAGTGTTCAAAAAGAAGGCGATAACGTTGTTCACTTTGAATAGCATCGTGATTACCACAACACTTGTGCTGATGCACAGGAGGAGTCTCACTGATAAGGAGACTTGTTTCTTCTGCAGAAATATTGTCATGAGAGTATTTCTTAACCGCTTTAAAACCATTTTGTTCAAGAATATCAATTAACTGCTGACAATCAGACAAAGATTTTCCAGAAATAAATACAGTTTTTTTACTTTCAGAACTCATTTTCACATCCCTGCCGGTATGGACAGCAATAGCATGATCTTGCCTGTCAGGATTTAATTTGAACTTTTTGCAGCAACGTAACAATTGGGAGATTTTCAATAGCCAGCTAACATACCAGGTTCGTGCATCTTAACCAGCAGCCTCAATAAAAAATCGCTCTACTTTGGAACAGTTATGGCAATAAACTTATAGCCAAACAAGGCATAGAAGTCCATTAAAGCCTGTAAGGGTTTTTCTGGATCCTCACCTATGCTTGCTTGACAACACTTTCATGGAATAAGGTAGATAGGAATTTTTCGCTCGCAATAAAATAAACTTGATCCGTTCAGGTTAGACCTTTTCATAAAGAACGCTGATAGCCTTGAGAGCGGCCTGAAACTTAATCTCTAAACGATTCCCCTGAAAAACATTCTTTTCCCACAAAACATCATCTTTAATCTTCCAGGCAATAAAAACTGTACCAACTGGTTTTTCATCAGTACCTCCACCTGGTCCTGCAATCCCTGAAACCGCTGCAGATATGTCTGATTTTGTCAATGCAGCAACTCCCATAGCCATGGACTGTACGCATTGACTGCTAACCGCTCCATAGCTTACAAAAACAGATTCTTCCACATTCAGGATATCTCGTTTAAGGGTATTGGAGTATGCAACAATTCCTCCCTTATACCATTCTGAACTCCCTGGCTCATTGGTTAAAAAATGCCCTATCATCCCACCTGTACAGGATTCAGCAGTACTCAAAGATAAATGATTCCTCCCAAGCCTTTTACCTAAACCATGAACTAAGCTTGAAATTTCGCTCATATTTTTTTAGCTTTCCTTAAAGCATAAAATTAACAATGATAAAATAGCCAGTATAAAACTGATAAAGGGCCACACCCAGCAAAACCAGATTATTGACGCCATGGACCACAGGAAGCCATGTCCTTTTTTGCTTATGTCTGTCCATGTACGAACCAGTCAAATAACCCACAAGCATCAAAGGAGTCATAAACATTGCCCCCTGGCTATGGTTGATAAAGATGCCAGTCATGTCCCAATGGTTCTGTACAGCCAACTTGCCTAATACCAGACCCGCCAACCAGACTACAATAACTATCCTTCCCCAGAAGGCATGTTTTTTCCATTCAAACTTCCCCTTGCCTTTAAAATGAAGAACCTTAACCCTCTGCCATGCTAAAAAAAGCACATAAAAGCCCATCATCGTAGCCCACAATTGAATTATTGGGTGAATCCAAAGCATTACCAACCTCCTGTTTCATATTTTTTAACAAACATATTTACCTTTGCTTTTGACAAAACCTTATTGAAGAAATATATTAAATCCCATCATGTCTCAAGAAATAACCAAAGCCCGTAAAAACCTGAACAGCGTTTCCACACTACTCAAGCAGGATAAGATACTTCCAGCCACCACAGCCTTTCATGATGGTCTGACCACCTACCTTAAAGGCAATCTGCTTCAAAGTGAAAAAAAAGAATTTGCAGATCTTTTGGATCGAACCCTGTACCTCTTAAACAACAACCCAAAGATTCGCGAAATATACCCTATCCTTCTGGAACTTGAACCAGGAAAAGAAAAAGACCTTCTGGAAAACTTGCGTGAACTCATTAGTACCTTGCAAAAAGGTATGACTGACATTGCCAAAATATCTCTGGAGGAGTTGGAAAAAAAGAAAAAACAAGCACTTGATGAAGCAAAGACACACCTTAATGATAAAAATATTGACAAGGCAGATGCAATATTCAGAAAGCTGATCAGGGAACATGACAAGGACTTTGATCTAAAAATTGATATTACTGACCTGCTTATAAACGCCGAGGAATATCAAAAGGCCATTGACTACCTGAAAAGCGCTTACAAGGATAACCCAGGCTCAATTCATATTTATAATCGTCTTGGCATGGCCCTCAGAAAACTCGGAAGATTTGAAGACGCTGAAAAAGCATATTTACAGGCTGTAAAAATTCATTCCAAGGATGAATATCTTCATTTCAATCTTGGTCGCCTGTACATTGATATGAAATACTGGAATAAAGCCTTCATGTCGGCTCAAAAGTCATTGAAGATAAATCCAGACTTTGACCAGGCCAAAAAAATGCTGAAATTTACCAAGGCCAAGGCTGGGAAATAAGCATTCCACCAAGATCTTAAGAGAACTCAATTGAGCCAACTTTCAGAAAAATCACTCAAGATTTTATTTCGTCCTCCCATTAAAACCCATATCCTGCATCCGGAGATTTTTTCTTATACCTCCCTTCAGGAAGATATTGAACTCCACAGTTCATCTTCCAAACCCATGTCCGTCAAAGACACTCTCAACATCCTGGTCAAATACTTCTATGCCTATATCTACCCTGAAAGTTCTTCCGTAAGAATTTCACTTAACGATATCTCTACATGCTTTAATCAATTCATTCACAGAAGAGTTGGCAGCGAGCTTTTATGGGGCAGAAAAGAACTCAGGCTGACTTTTTTAAAATATGGGTTTGCCCTGGCCATGCTGGCGGATTTAGCCAAATCTGCCCATATTTTTCAAGAAATTGCCAACCAGGAAATCAATCCGGAAAAGCATGAATATTTTTTCCTTGGAGTGGATATTGGAGCAGGGACTGGAATTCTTATGCTGGCTCAGATGATTTCAGCGAGAAAAAACAGGTTCAGGGAAATTGAGATCACTGGAATT
>PWPY01000074.1 GCA_003558575.1 Desulfonatronovibrio sp. | reverse complement strand
TCTTTTGGCAAGGAAATCAATCAATTATAAGGAGGCGTATCTTAATACGTTGACGAATAATTGTGCAGATTGACGCCGCCAAAAGGAAAAATTTCTCGTTTCCGGATGAAAACTAAATAACAATCTGATTCATAATACAGGCATCATATTTATGAGTATATTTTCAGAACTAAATAGAACAGAAGAGCCCAAAGCCATGAAAAAAGTCCTGGTTATTGACGACGAACCATCCGCACTCAAGCTCTTCAGTATGTTCCTGAAGGCTTATGGATACAAGTCATTTGAGGCTGCAAGTGGAGAAGAAGGGCTTGATATTTTCAAGGCTGAGAATCCTGAAATAATTTTCACTGACATAAAGATGCCAGGCATTGACGGCTTAGAGGTCTTGAAAAGAATCAAAGCCATGGCCCCCCGGACAGAAGTTGTTGTGATTACCGGGCACGGTGACATGGATCTGGCCATCAGGGCTCTGAACTCAGATGCTACTGATTTTATTAATAAACCAATTAAAAGGGAAGAGCTTGAAAAAGCCCTGATTAGAGCAAGCCAGCGCCTCGAACAGACACGTTCCAGAGAAGAATCAGTTGAGCTTGGGAAAATAAGCAGGGGCAAGGCTGGCATCAAATTTCACGGAAATATTAATGCCTTTTCTGAACCGTATATCTGGGAGGCCTACAACAAATGCCTCCAGGAAAAATGTCAGGAAATAATAATACAGTTTAAAGAAAATGTTTCCATTAATGGCGCAGGCATGAACGCTTTGGGAGAAGTAATAAAACATGCTGCAAACAATAAAATCAAAATCAGGGTTTCTGGACTTTCTTCAAACCTTTTAAAAATTTTCAGAGAACTAAGGCTGATAGAAAAGGTGGACATCCTATCCTCTTGAACTACCACTGAGTCTTATCAACGTGTTATCCCCAAAAGTAATACATTATACCTACCACAATCAGGCTTCCGGCCCGCAGGCTCTGGTTATAGACTATCAGTCTCATGGCCAGTGATGGATTGAATATACCGGCATAATAGGGAAGCTGATGCCTTACTGCCCGCATGGGAGAAGACAGAATATTTCCTGAAATCAAGGCCAGAACCACCTCCTTAACACCAAGTGCGCCACTGTCTAACAAAGAGCCGGCAGCAGCCAGTCCTGCTGAAAATTCCGCTGCCAGCTGAAGGGCAACAATACTTATGGCCTGAGGAGGCAAAAAACTTAAAAATGCTGCATGCTGAGACATGGCCTGCTCTAACCATGTAAAAAAACCAATATTCTGAAAGATATAAAACAAGGTGTAAATGGGGAGGGTAAAGACCATAATCTTTTTAAAACGTTTGATAAATCTTGTTTTGACTTTTTTAAGAATGGCTGACCAGTTCAATGTCTCTGAAGGTGGAAGCTCGCACTGGACACAGAAGTCCTGTCTGGCTGGGAGGATAAATCTTCCAATAAATACCACCACTATGGTCCGAAGTACTGCTGAAGATATGGTTAAAAAAAGATAGGGAATGGCGGCAGCTTTAATCAGGGGAGCCATGATGAAAAATGTTGTGGGCAGGTGCAGAAAATAAGTAGGCAGTGAGTTGAACAGATTGGAAAGGACCAGTTCCTTGCGGTTAATCCTTTTCTGTTCATAGGCTTCAGCCAGCATGGTGTTGGCTGTTATTCCTGAAAAAAAGGCCATGGAGAAGCTGGCTCCGGAAATATCTCTGAGTCTTCCCGCTCTGACTAAGGGCGTAGCAAACATGGCCATGAACCTTGTCCAGTTAAGGGCTTCTATCAGATTGCCCACAAACACGCCCATGGAAATAAACACACTGAGTTTTAAAAGTGGGACCAAAAGTCCTGACCAGAGTTCTGGTATGGAAAACATTGATGGCTAAGGCTGATCAGGCAGTTCTGGTTTCTGTCCAGGCTGAAACAGGGTTAATTTCCAGAACAGCGCCTTTTTTTACTATAACGCTGTTCATCTCCAGTTCTTCCACAGCCTTTGCAAGAAGGCCCTCCGGGGCATTCCATCTTGCTGAAATACTTTCCATTTCCAAGGGGACCTTGGCAAAATCAAGGTCAAACAATATCAGATAGAGTGACACTGCTTCCACTGAAAGTCCAAGCTTGAAGATTTTATTTTCCATTGGATTTTCTCCCTCCCAAGAGACAGGATAGGGTTAATTTGTTTCCCTCTGGAAAGTCTTTCCAGAGGGGAAACCAACTTGCTCTTAACAGCTTGTTGAGAAAGTCCTTACCCAGCAGACTGATAAAGCATTTCATTGAGAATACTAAACTGAAAGTACTGTCCGGGCAATCTTTCCCTGCGCTTCAGCTTCAAGGTATGGATGCATTGGGAGACTGAAAATCTTCCTGGAAATCTCTTCGCATTGCGGAAAGTCTCCCTGACTGTAACCGAGATAAGCAAAGGATTTTTGCAAATGCAAGGGCAGGACATAATAAACAGCCCAGGGAACATTGTTTTCTTTGAGCTTTTGGAAGATGGCATCCCTGTGCTCGCTGTCTTGAGCCAGAATACTGTATTGAGCCCAGGCACTTTTCATATTGTCTGGTATGGATGGAGTGACTATATTTCCGCTGCTTAAAAGGCTGTTATAATTTTCCGCTGCTTTTTGACGCATCTCCAACTCTCTTGGAAAAATTTTTATCTTTGCCAAAAGTATTGCCGCCTGCAAAGTGTCCATGCGGGCATTCATGCCTAACCTGACATTCTCATATCTGTCCCTGCCCTGACCATGAACCCTTAAAGACTGCATAAGGCTGTATATGTCGGCGTCATTAGTAAAACACATGCCCCCATCTCCATAGCATCCCAGGGGCTTGGCCGGAAAAAAAGATGTGCAGGCAGCATGCCCAATGGCACAGGTTGACTTGCCATGGTAGGTTGCCCCAAAGGATTGGGCCGCATCCACAATTAGTTTAAGATCATGCTTGCGGGCTATTTCTTCAATCAAATCATATTCACAGGGCAGTCCGAAAAGATCTACACTGATAATAGCTTTGGGGATAAGTTTTTCAGGCACCTTATGACCAAGATCACTCAATGCACCTGAGCTTGGGAGAGGAATCCCGGATGAATTGTTTTCCTTGAGTGCTGCGATGGTCCTTTCAAGCCCTTCCGGACTTATATTAAAAGTCTCTGGATCAATATCAACAAAAACCGGTACTGCGCCCATAAAAGCAATGGCTTCTGCCGTGGCAAAAAAGGTAAACGGGGTTGTCAAAACAGCGTCACCCGGCTTAATTTCAAGAGACAGCAGGGCCAGAAGCAAAGCATCTGTACCTGATGAACAGGCTAAGGCATGCTTTTGTCCACAATAGTCAGCAAGACTTTTTTCCAGCTCACCTATCTCAGGGCCCATCACATACGCCCCATGCTTTAGAACAGCATCAATATTATCCTGAACCTGTCCTTTGACAATCTCATATTGAGACTTGAGATCTATAAATGGTATGTTCATTCCTATTCTCCTGTGAAACGCTTACGAGTAGCTTAAAACGTATAAGTAATGTTTTCAAAGCACTATGGTTCTGTATAATCCTTGAGATCAAGGTCTGGCAATTCTATCCAGAATAGTATTGGCAACTTCTAAGGCCTGCATGCCCTGCTCTCCAGGCACTTCAGGAGGCAAATCAAAAATGACCGCTTTGGCAAATTCTTCAAGTTCCATCTTCAGGGAATTGACCTGAGGTGGCTCTGGCTTTTCATAAACCACATTTCTTGCCATATCCCCAACACCAATTTTACTGACCACCATGGAAAACATGTCTTTATCCTGCATATCCTGAACTGAAGCATCCCTGAGCTGAAAAATATCTGATTTTTTTTCCATAAAATCCATGGCCACATACTGGTTCTTCTGAAAAAGACGCATCCTGCGCATGGGTTTGAGAGAAATGCGGCTGGAGGTAAGATTGGCCACGCATCCGCTGTCAAATTTAATGCGGACATTGGCAATATCTTCGGTCTCAGAAACCACGGACACTCCGCAGGCATCTATATGCTTAACCGGGCTCTTAACCATATATAAAATCAGATCAAGGTCGTGGATCATGAGATCCAGAACCACGCTTACATCACACCCTCGGGGATTAAATTGACTCAGCCGATGAGCCTCAATAAACATGGGCGAAATCTGGTAATCCTTAACTGCAAGCATGGCCGGATTAAAGCGCTCAATATGACCAACCTGGATTTTTTTCTGCTTTTCCCTTGCTTTGTCTATTATCCCGGCTGCTTCTTCTACAGTTGAAGTGATGGGCTTTTCAATAAAAATATGACAATCATGCTCCAGGGCTTTCATTGCTATATTGAAATGTTCACTTGTAGGTACAACAATGCTGACAGCATCAACTTTTTCCAGAAGGGCATCAAGGTCTGAATAGGCCTCTGTCTGGCATTCCTGGCATACAGCCCTGGCCTGCTCATGGTTTATATCATAAGCGCCTACAAGATTTATGTTGTGAGTTTCAGCAGCAAGCTTGACATGAAATTTGCCTAAGTGGCCTGTGCCTATTACCCCAAGATTAATTTTTTGCATACTTTTTTCCTTTGCTGATCATTTCAAAAACAATGTCAGCACTTTTTCTGGTGGCCGACGTTTTACCAAGAAGCCTGACGACCTCCTTAAGACTCTGTTTGACTTCATCCATCTTATGAGGTTCTTTTATCCAGGTTCTAACCGCCTCAGCCAGGTTCTCAGATGATGCCTCAGACTGAATGAATTCCGGAAAAACTTCTTTCTTTAAAATAAGATTAGCCATGCTGATATGTTTGACATGAATAAGCATCCTGCCCAGAAGGTAGCTCATGGGAGATAACCTGTAAGCCACAATGGTTGGAGTTTCAAGTATGGCACATTCTAGAGTTACAGTGCCTGAAGCTGCAATGGCCATATTGCTTTTTCTGATAAACTCATATCTTTTTTCAAAGGGAATGTACCTGAACCATGGCTTTGAAGGACAAAACTGATTCAGATAACTTCTGCTGATTCCTGGCGCCTGAATGACATTAAACGTCATACTCTGATTATCCCTGCGCAGACTCGTTGCAGCCGCAGAAAAATCTTTCAGAAGGGATGATATTTCCTTTTTCCTGCTTCCGGGAAGAATGGCAATGTTCCCGGGGGATGGTGTTATCTTTCTTAACTCTGCAAGATTCAACATTTCCATAACCGGATGACCCACAAAGTCCGCCTTTATTCCATGTTCCCTGAAAAAATCTTGTTCAAAAGGAAAAATACAGGCAATCCTATCCACATACTTTTTGAGAAAATTGACCCTTGATTTTCTCCAGGCCCAGACCTGCGGGGCAATATAGTACATAACAGGGATGCCAAGATAATAGGCCATCCTGGCCAGGCGAAAATTAAAATCAGGGGCATCCATAAGGATAAGTGCTGCTGGTCT